>CAMYKE010000010.1:0-8544 GCA_947258895.1 uncultured Pseudomonadales bacterium
ACCCACAGGAAAAAGCGGACCGCATGGCGCCGGAACAACTGGGGCTTGACGTCGCCATAGGCGCTGAACGGATTGGTAACATCATGATCCTCAAACTGGGCCAATTGCAGAATATGCTCACGCGGCGGCCGCTCGACAGATTCCGGGTCGCTTTCCTCCAGGGTACGCAACCGGAAAAGCAGGTAGGGCGCCAGCAGCAACAAAACTGGCGCCAGCGCCAACAGCACCAGCGGCACACCCAGTTTGTGCACAAGATTCCTGATTCGCCACCCTACCGGGGTGGGCTCGGGCGGGGTCAGTGTCAGGCGCTCTGCGTCCCGTTCGCGCTGGACATAGGACAGTAATCGATGGCGAATGGCGCGCGGATTATCCACCCCGATCTCCGCCACGATCAGTGGCAGTTGTCCGGACAACGCCCGATGCAGCGCGTCTTCCTCCCTGACCTGCACCACCGTGCGGCCGAGCCAGTTGATATAGTTGGCAGCTGGCTCGATGTTGTGTTCCTGCATCCAGTTCACCAGGCTTTGGTGTTCTTCTACAAAGGATTCGCAGTGACTGAAAAGGTGCCGCAATTGCGGCGCGGCCAATACCCCCAGTTCGGCGATAAAGGTATCGGCTGGCCCGTCGCAATCACCCAGAAAAGCCAGCCTTGGCGGTGCAGGCAGTAGTGCAGGATGCTCCTCACCGGGTAACGGGGATTCCAGAATAACAATGCGGGCGACATGCAGGCGCTCGAAGCGGGCAAACGGGAACAGGTTGCTGTCCTTATCCAGCCTCCCCGGCTCGGCGTTCAACGACGCCAGCAGGTCGCGCAAGCTGTCCAACTGCGCCTCTGCGATTTTCGCGACAATCATGAACGTGGATTGCGGAGTCATCCTTTCCGACCCGTATCGTCAGTGAAGGCTGGCACTACGCGCTACTGCGCGTCTTGCTGTGTCAAGGCAAAGTCCAGCACGCGGGTCTTGCCCCACCAGACCTTGCCCAGATAAACACCGGGCTCGACTTCCCGGATTTCATCGCGAATCACCTTCGCGAAAAAAGACGTTTTGGAGTAATCGATAACGATAGTCTCCTTGCCGTCCATCCAGCTTTTATCGCGATACACCTTGGCCACGATAAAAGTCAGGCTAAACGCGGTAATTTTGTTGATCAGAATGCCGGACTGATAATCGGGGGGAAACAGGTCGAACACCTTTCCCTGCCAGGCAAAGGCCCGCGCGATACATGCCAGGGTTTTGGAAAACAAGGTGCCGGTAACGATCGCCGTTCCGCGAGTATCGCCTGTTGGGATGGCACCTGCCTCGGCGTTGCGATAAATCTCATCAAGCTCTTCACGGGATTTATCCAGCCACTTTGCTACTAGTTCATTCATGGTTCCGTCGTCGTCCGTAATTGGAATGCCTTGAAATAGGTTTCTCTGCGTACTTCATTCATCCGCCCGAGAGGTTCGTGCTGGGGCAGGCTTTGCCAGGGGTTGAAGCCGATTTTTTCGCACGCGGCCAGCGCTTCGGGGGTGTCGAAATCCTGTTGCTGAATGGTTATGGTGGCCACCGTTCGAAAAGGTGAATCCTCCTCGTCCCAGATTACCGAGGCGTTATCGATCGGCATGCTATCGGGGTGCGTCCTTTTTTGTACCCCGAACTCCAGGCAGGCGGGTGCCTGCTCAAGATGCGCCTTCATCGCCGCGCGTAATTGATCCTTGCCGGGTTGTGGCGGCGCCGGTTTAGGGTTCTCGGTGCAGGGCGTAATCGAATACTTGACCGCCGTGGCTTCATTTGCCCCGTGTTTGAATGGTGTCGTGCTCCAGTAACGAATGGCGAACGGGCTGGAATGCACTTTCCGGGCCTTGAACAGAATCCACAACGATTTGAGGTGGGGATTGAGCGGATTAAAGAAAAACCATCTGACCTTGTCTTGCTGGCGCGCACGAATAAAATCGAGAAAATCCTCAGGCGTCGCCGCGAATAATGCCGGGTAGCTATTCAACAAAAAATCCTGGATCCCGGGCTCGCCCCAAATTGGCTGGCCTTCGACGTTCTGTACCTTGATCGAAAGCCCGCGCAGGTCTTTCTCCGAGTCGTCCTGCTCACTGGCGTTGGCGAAGCGCAAGCGCGCCGGATAGCTTGCCGGCCGCTCGAACAGGCCCTGCGCAAGTTCCTCGGGAAGCTGATCGTGAACCCTGAACGTGGCATCGAAACAACCCAGGCTCTTGGCCTGGTTAAAGCGCGGAACGATGCCATCTGCAGCACTGGATCGCGTAATCGCGGCAATGCGCTGATTCATTTCAGCGACCAGTTGCTCAATGCTGCTCTCGTCCGCCGTTACCATGCCCGCCTGGTTTGCGCCCGCCATCACGATAGCCAGCGTAAACGCGCGCCAGGAGTGGGACAAACCAGCAGTTGTTCCCCGCATTGTTGTTGTTCCTTAGTTTCGGGTAGTAAAAGCGGAATCCGATTCCGCTCCGGGGCGTGGTTTCCAGGAAATATCGTAATACGTGCCGCGGTCCCGGGCCCAGGGATCAAAGGCGTTCCGTACTTGCAACAGTTCCTCTTTGAGTTCAGGGACATTACGGATCAACAGCCGTTTCAACGGTGACACCGCGACCACGTGGCCGTTGACTTTGTCCGGTTCCAGGCAAGTCCGGCCGCCGTCGGCCAGTTCACGTACCGGGTAGGGACATTCAGCAACCGGGCCGTTGTGCATCACCCAGTCATATCCTAATCGGGAATAGAACTCGGGACGATAGCTCGAGGTAAAAAAGCGATCGCTGAACAGGCGCCTGGAGGCATTAATGATGAATATATGAAACTGGGTTTCGGAAATGGCGAACCCGTGCGGGCGGGTATATTCCGCCATCCAGCCCACGATGTTGTCTACGTCCTCGATATTGTCCACCGTCGAACCGTCGGGTTGGCCGAGGCAGTCGTTGATAAAACCGCCGTCCGGGTTGCGTTGTGCCCTGGAGATAATTTTACTGGCATCACACACGTGGGTGCCGTAAATTTCGCGAAGTCGCCGCACCGTCTCCTCCTGGTGCTGGCGCCAGGCATTATTTTCGTCCAGGCGCCGATCGACAAAATCATCGAAGCTGGTCAAGGTTTGCAAGCCAATCTGGCGCCGGAATTCATTGAATCGGGGAATACCGCGTTCGCGGTCCCGTAAAATATCCAGCGCAATGATATCCAGTTTATTGGTCGCGGAATCCAGGTGCGGCATCGGCAGGTTTTGCAAAAACAGGGGTGAATTGCGCAATTGCAGCAACCCGAGCCGTTGGCGCCCCATACTCAGCCCCCAATTCTCCAGGCCTCTCTGGTGCATATGCGCGGTAGCCCCGCCGCGTACCGTCGAGGCGACAGGGATATGATGGCTGACCTCATTTGGATCGCGGGTATTGCGGAATTCGATCAGGTCGGGAGCCAGTGCATGCAGGCGATATACCGACGGAAATTCTTCCGGAAAGTTAAACGGTGAACCGAAGTGGTTGGTACCCCCGTTAACGTCACCTTCAAGGTTGGCCAGGTTCCAGGCATCTTCTTTCCACCACAACAGCCCTTCACGACGGCTATTGCCCAGTCCAAAGATACCGGCCCCGGAAGCAAATACCGAATAGGCGCCTCCGGATTTTCGTACATCGGATGATTGGCCGAACCAGCTCGCAAACCGTGTAGAAACCCGGCTCAGCAGGCTTTCCTCGTTGCCAGTGATGCGACGCAAAATTTGCGACACCCGGCTTTCGTCTTCGTTAAACAAACCCGACCAGTTCGAATTCATGCCCTTGTACAGGGGTTCGTTATAGAGCAGTTGCGTGGTCCATTCGATCGTGTGGATCTTGGCTATCTCTGCCGAGACCACCAACTGCGCGACCTGGTAAAGCCGCTCGTCCCCGACATCCTTGTAGGCGATTTGCTTGTCGGGCTGATCCGGATCGCGCAGCCCCGAATCCTCATCAGGGGACCGCCGTTGCAACTCGCGGAAACGGTCGACAAAATAATTGTGCTCGCGGGCAAACAGGTTGTGGTAGAAGCTCAGGCCAATATTCCAGTTATCCGGGAACGCGACCGCCTCCTGCCCGAGCCATTGCGAGTGTACCGGGCAATCTTCACTGTAGCGCTCGCAATTTTGCAACAGAGGTAAATAATTATTGGGCAGCAACAGCTTGGCGGGATCGTCCGGATCGCGTGCCACCCGGCGCAGGGATACCTCATCATGACCGTAGATTTGCGACGCGTCCCACCAGGCGGTGACCTGATTTGCGGTCGTCTTGTGGGCCCGTTTCAGGTAATCCTTGCCCTCGAATTCGAAGCTTTCCGGAGCGGAGGTTTTTGCGTACAGCGAAGGTTGCATCTCGTCGTCGGGACGACATCCCAGCTCACGGGCCTCGGTCGAATCGCAACCGGCCGAGACCAATTGGTCTTCATTGAATCCCTCTACCGTATGGGAAAACCAGTCGTGGGTCATGAACTGGATCCAGAACGCAGCGAGCACATTAAAAAACGGCGCCTTGATATAGTCACAGTTGGCGGCAGTCGAATAAGTGGCATCACCCAGTCCCTGGTTGCAACCGTTATCGGGCGTTTGTTCGCGGGTAAACAGCTTGCGGCTAAGTAGCTGCGGGTCGGGTTTCAGCAAACCCAGGCGGCCGCCATGACGGTTGCGCGTCAGTTCTGTGTTTTCCAGCCGCGGGAAGGTCTCCTCAAACCGGGCATTGCGCGCGAACGGCATGCCGCTGGCGCCCATTCGCGGGTTCTCGAGATCGTTACAAATGCCCGTTAATGTGCGGTGGGTAATCAACGGCCCGCGACACAATTGTTTCCCGTCGCCCCCTACCGCCATGTAATCAGGATGATCCGGCGGCAGCTTCATTTCATCCCATACGGTGGTCGCGGCGCGCGAGGGATGGGTGACGAAGTGCTGGTAGGTATCCTGGTCGAACAGGTTAAACTTGATCAATTCGATGCGCTGGTATTCGAGATCCATCAGGGCGCCATCTATTCCGCGGCCATCCGGAAACAGGTGATCGCCCAGTTTGGTTTTGGCTTTCGCTCCCTGGTGCTGACTGTTCTCATCACCGGTCGCATAATAATTCTGCCAGTCAACCCAGGGCGTATCGCGGTATTGCACGGCTTTTTCGCCGCCCCGGCAGCGCGCCGTAGCCTCCTCGACCTTGCCTAAAAAACGATTGGTGGGTTCGTCGGCGACTTCCAGCAATCCTGAAGACGTCATTTTCAGGCAGGCTTCGGTATCGCTGTCGGCCAGTGCCAAATTGCTGCTCAGCAACAAGCCGAACAACAGTGGGTAGATGCGTATCCGCGTTGTGTCGCGCGCCATGTATTCCATCATAAGGCCACCTGACTTCCCTGGAGGTTGGATCCAGGCTGGAGTACTCTGAATCCGAATAGAATGGAATTTTATCGTTCAGCAACCTGTTTTAAAAGCATGTTCTCGCGAAATTCGATTACATTTTCCTCACCCGGGAGCTCTCCGTTGGAGTCTGGCTGGGCTGCCCGAAGACAGCTTTGCAGTCGCTTCGAGCCCGCTAATTCCACGACCAGTTCCCCCTCGAGCTGACGGCTGTCCCGTTCAATCAGCACCGGCACAGAAGTACCTGGTAGGAAATTGGACAAGATATTGTAAATCGACATCACGGTTTCGGGCTGCCGGTGAGCAACTTTTAGAATGCGGTCTCCCGACTGCACGCTGGCCCTGGCAAAGGGATAGCCGCTATAGGCCTCGATGACCTCAAGCCCCGGCGCTGAGTCGTCCTGCTTCGATTTGGCCACCCGTAAACCGATTTTATTACAATGACGTCCCGAAACGCCGAGTTCCAGGGCTTCGTCGTACGACAATGTCAGTTGATACTCGGCCAAGGCCTGTTCAATGGCGTGCAATTTTTCCGGGTTCGTTCCTGATTGCTGCAAGATATCCCGCTACGATCGAAGCTGGTCCAGATAGTAGCCCCGGAAGGTGCGCGCCAGATCCTCTTCGGAGACCGCCTTGCTGATCGCGCGCTCGGCCCGTGACAGCTCGCCGGTCGTAAACTGGAATCGGGCGGCGAGAAAATTGAGGTCCCGGTCGTTCGCGCGCTGCGCAAGCACCTGCTCAAGCAGCTTGCGCTGCGCTGGCATGGCCGGGCCGAAAAACTCTCCCCGAGTGATATCCTGGGCTTTGTCAGCCTGGAGCAGCAGGCGGGCCACCCTGACCAGCAACCGGGCGCGACTGAGCTCGTCCCGCTCCGATTCCAGCAAACGATAGCCATCCAGTATTTTCATCCGGACCGCCCCATTCAATGTCCCTGAGTAGCGCCTGCGCGCGCAGCACATAGAGGCGGCGCTCCAAATCGATATTGTCGGGAGACAAACTCAACGCTTTGGGCAATGCCTGTTGCGCATAATCGAGCGAATCCTTTTCTTCAAAATGGCGGGCAACTGTATTGCAGGAGGCAATTGCAGCGCGTTGCCGTTGCTTTTGTTCGATAAAAAAGTAGCCTTCACGCAGGGCATAAAATACGCTGAGTCCCGCAGTAAACAGGCCAATCACCGCGACTATCCTGCTACTCAGTGTCGGATTGCGAGAATTGGGATCGACGAACTCGCCGCAGTGTTTACATTTTTAGCCGCCGCCAGAATCGGCTCCGCACAGCTGGGGCAGGGCCGCCCTGCCCCATTTGTGCCGGAATCCGGTGTCTGTGTGTTTGCATCCTGGTCAGAAGGCATGGAAGTCGCGGCGCGCCGAAGGTTACCCGGTCCAGGTGTTTTCGCGTTGTATTGGTTTCACCTGCGGTGAATTGTAAATGCTGTGCCCGGGAAAACGCCGGGGCGCCAGGTTGCGGGCCAGCGCTCGCGCTCAAACAAACATCAGTCGATTCGGATGCTCCGGATGATTACGCACATCGATTCTGTATCATGTGTACAATCTCACGCTCCTGCTCAAGATAGACACCGTCGGCAAAGGCAACAGATGAGGCAATGAACGGCATCAGTGAGGACAGTAAGGGCAAATGCCTGAATCCTTTCAGCCGTTCCTCCAACTGCAACTCCTCCCTTTCTATCAGATCGATGCAATGATCGAATTCCTTTTCCGCGCTGTCGATATCCACATCCGAGTTTGGCAATCCCGCCAAATGCCCGCAAATAATATGATAAACGTCCCGCTCGTTGCGGTTTACATCGTTATCGATCGCAGCGATCGACGCGGCGACGGCGGCTATGGCCCGAATGAGCTCATCAGGTGTAAGGTTTCTGATTTCCGCCGCGAGCCCTTTTTTATTCATGGTGATCAAGCGGCCTGCAATCTGGTCAGGGGCCTTGGAGCGATTGATATAAAACCACATCGGCACCAGCCAGCCAACCACCGCGGCCACGGCCATCCCCCTGATCACCAGCCATTCTGCGGAAAGCGGGTTCTTCTCTATCCACTCTGGCCCCCTGGTTGCGGAGCCTTCAAACCAACCCTTTCCGTCCATCCAGCAGTAGGCGATTACCGAGGCAATACCGAGTGCTGCTATTGAAACACCGACATCGAAAAAACGCTGGCTCAATTTCAATCTGCCGCTCATGCCATGACTCTGGTGGTAATCGAGGATCCAGGAGATGGATACCGCCAGTGCCAGTGATTGCAACGCATATGGATAACTCCATTTGATACTGGTGAGCACCTGCTCCATATTTTCGTCACTCTCTGTTCCCTGGAGCATAGCTACGATATAGCGATAGCTAAAGCTGACAAATAGCCAGCTAAGTGCGGTAATAATACCGACCGCCACATAGGCGCTCCAGGATCTCTGCCGAGTGAGTTCGTTATAGCCCATGCCTACCCGGCGCTTGAGATCGAGCGCGATAATCAGCGCTGCGCCATAGGTAAAGAGCATCAGGAACGTCAGGAAAAAGACATTGCCAAATTCTTTTTTTTCTTTCGGGAGCTCCTGGGCAACGGCGAGTACCAGGAAGGTTAAAAATATTGCGATCAGCGCACCGGCGATCTGGCGCCCGGACAATCCTTCGTAACCTATCGTGCCCCCTTCGAAACCAAGCTGTGAAACTCGCGAGCGCCGACCACTCTCGGATAACTCGGCGCTGCATGTGGCTTTCGCGACAAAAACCGTGATATCCCGAAACAACGACGAGATGGATTTGTCAAGAAACCTCTCCATTTTCGCCCGAACATGTTCTTCCAGTGGCTCGGTTTTTAAATCCCGATATTCGTTATTAATTTCGTCGCGCTGCTCTGTCAGTTTGTCCACTTCATCTTTGTGCAATTGCATGTAACGCCGCAGGCGGCCATTGTCATCCTGCTGCCATTCCTCGATGCTGTCGATCAACGCATTGCTGCGCGCCCAGCGATAATCGAGATTGATACCCGCCTCCAATTCCAGCGCATGGAACTCCAGTTGCAAGGTGTTGCGGAGATTCCGGAGTTGCTTGGTTTGCCGGGGAGAAAAATTAAACGGTGCGCGGCGCATCGCAGCAGCCATTTTCTGGACGTGATGGGGAATATGGCCCCGATCCCAAAAGGTATTCAGCAACGCCTGGTCATAACGCGACAGAT
>CAMYKE010000010.1:8654-19818 GCA_947258895.1 uncultured Pseudomonadales bacterium
CGACGGCAGCAGGGTGGTAAAAAACAGAGCGGAGACCATCGGCGCACTGAGGTTGGCCAGTTGGCTTGGCAGTGCAACCTCCGGGTTCCCGATCAGAACGCCGTACAAGTGGCCGACGGTTTCCGGTGAACTGTAGAACACGGCGCCAAAAAATACGTAGAGGGCCAGGACACAGAGAAGATAAAAGAAAAAGTAGGTGCTGAAATTCTGGAAAGTCGTTGATTCACGATTGCTGGAAGGCGTGTTATAGCGCCGGTAGGCGTTGACGCCTACGAATATCCCTCCGACACCCCACTCAAACAGTGTTGTTGTCTCCATGTCCCCTCCGTCAATCAGACGCGGCTGCCTATCCTGCTATTTACTTGATTTGGCGGGTAATTGTCAGGCCAGTGTGCATCCGAAACCAACCAGAGTCAATGCAGGCGGTCCTCCGACGCTAGCCAACGCACCGCAAATTCTACGCGTAGAGGCATCTCTCCCGGCAATGCTCAGCGGGATTGACTCCACGAACTGAATTCCCTTCGACCGCAACGCGAAGTAAAAAACGGAGTCGCCCTTGTTTACAGCCCGACCGGATGTGCGGCGGCTACGGCTGCTAGGCCGATAGCACCTGGATCCTGTACTCCCCGGTGTGCACTGGACTATAGTGTCTGACCCGTGCGTAATACTGGCCGGGCTGCAGCGATGCGTTGATCAACGCATTGGTGCCCACTCCTCCATCATCGTTCTCAGCGATCAGATCCGTCGGATTTTCGGGCCCAAACAGGGACAACACGACATCCGTGGACCCCGCGGTCTGGACGATGTAATTACCCTCGTTCTTGATGACGAATTTATAGAGGTCTTCCTCGCCCGCTGCAGAAATCTCGGCGGCGGCCGCGGTCCACACGGGAAGCTCGATTGCTTTTTCTTCGGGAGTCTTGCGTCCCGGGTACATTTCTTCACTTTTTACGAACAATCTGTCCAGTATGGACAATTCGTCGTTCTCCCGGGTCCCGCCGATATTTTCTGTCCACGAATCCGGAAACGCGTACAGCATGATGGATTCGGGGTCGAAATCCGTGCCGTTGACCTGATCCGCAGAGTATTTATTGAGCACGTTGTGCCGAATCGTCGCCTCGTCCCAGAAATTAGGTGGCCCGGACAGGTCCCTGATTACGGCTTCTTCGTTCCACTCAATTCCGCCATCCGGATTCTGGTGTTCGTGTCCGAGTCCGATCATGTGGCCGAATTCATGCAGGATGACGGCTTCATCCTGCCATCCCAGGTTCAATGTCGCGGCGTGCAACGGAATACTGAGATTGTCTGTACCTACATACGACCAGGCGCCATCGTTGGCATCGAATGACACGCGAATCTTTGCTCGCGGATCGCTCGTAAACTCGAAATGGAGGTTAGCGTGCTCAGTCCATTGCGGCGCGAACTGCATGACCATGTCCTGTTGCTGCTGAGTTCCACCCATGAAGCGAATGGTGATGGTACTGCCATTGACCCACTGCTTGCGTTTGGGGCTGACCGCACGCACGCGGCCACCAGCCAACATGCGTGTGGCTTGCGGTCGACCGATTTCAGTGGGGAGCAATTTATCAAAACAGATATGAGGTGCTTTTGCCATGAGGGAATCCTCCGAAGCTTACCGGTAAACCTGTCGTGGGGGATGCATTGTCTTGTCCGGGATGTAATGCGCTGCTGCGGCATCCGTGACAGGAGAGAAGTGGAGTAGCGGTCCTTGTAGCCTGGTATGGAGCAGCATGATGCTCACCATCCTTGTTAAACCTGAGATAAAATTACGCCCATTTCGGGTAAAAGTCCAGTTGCGGAACCTGGTGCCGCGCGAGAGCGGGCTGATCAGTACTAGGTCTCAAAATCTTCCCTGCTCGAACATACTTATAAACGGATAATTGCGATTTGCGTTTCACCTAAACCCTCTTCACCATGGAGTTTTTTTGAATCTCCGGACATTTACCCACAGCGGTGGAACAACTGGAATTTGGGCTTTTCCCAGTAATAATCAATCGCCAGAGAATTCGATCATATTCAACGCGACCAATTTCTTGGAATCTTTACATATTACGGATTCAGATCGCGCATCGCTATCGTCGGGATCCCAAGTCTCCGAAATCCATGGTCCATACAACGTGGTCCGATGCATTATCATATAAGGGTGGTTTCAATCATATAGTACTTGACTTCCCGCCAGCAACCTGGAGATCTAGTCACAACGCACACTGTACTAAAGTAATTGTAATAATAGGGATGCGTGTAATAGTAACGACAGTAGGACCAGACCCGAAAGTAAGCTTCTGGTGGGCTGCCAACGCTGCTGTGTGCCGATAGAGCAATGCCGCCGTTCCCGGGCGGTCGTCATCAACGTAGACTGCCCGCTAACAACACTGGCGATTACGAAACGCATGAAACTGTCTCGAAGGATGGCCGACACCATGGCGATAAACACCACCATCGACAGCACGTTCACTCATATTTCCACGTCGCGCGCCCTTTAGGCCTGCCCTTTGGAAGCCTATTTACGATGAAGAGGTTAGTTTTTGCCGAACAGACGGCTGAACCAATTTTCAGATTGCCTTCTGAATTTCGTAACTTGGAGATTTTCCAGTTCCTTAATGAACTGTTCTGCAGATTGGTAGCGTGCGTCGGGTTCAGGCGCGGTTGCTTTGCGGCATATCTCGCTTAATGAGCGTGGGACCTTTGGGTTGACCTCTCGCGGATCCTGTTTTGCTACGCGTGAGTTCCATCGCTTACCCGTCAGTAGCTCGAACATCACAACTCCGAGGCCGTATAGATCTGACCGAGCATCGATAGCGCTGGGGTTTGCTAGCGCCTCCGGACTCATGTAGTTCATTGTGCCCATTGTGACCCCAAATGCAGTTACATCGGAAAGGTTCTGCCGTTTGGCGATCCCAAAATCCGTCAGAAGATAACGATCCTGTCCAGAAATCAGGATATTGCCTGGCTTGATATCACGGTGAATGACGCCCTTGGAGTGGGCATAATCTAATGCGTGCGCAACCTGCCGTACAATGGAAAGGGTTTGCTCGGGAGATGTTGCACCCTTATCCACTAGCTGAGTCAGATCTCCTCCTTCAACGTACTCGAAGGCCATATACATAAGGTCTTCGTGGCGGCTGAAGTCGTACACGGCAACAATGTTTGGATGACGAAAATTCGCAATGATTTGTGCCTCCTGCTCAAAACGCTTCATCCACTCCTCGGAGTCGAAACGCAATGAAAGCAGTTTCAGTGCCACCTGGCGATTGAGGGCTGGATCCCTGGCTAGATAGACCGGCCCCATCCCGCCTTTTGCAAGCAGGTGCACGATTTCGTATTTCCCGATTCTTCGGCCGTGTTCGATATCAACGTCTGGTGCCGTCGCCGTTGGTGGTAATGTAATATCCAGTGCTGGCAAAAACTGAGTTGCATCGGGCGACTCCTCCGCGCCATATGAGCCCGTGAGAGCGGCCTCATCCGTGACTCGAGATACATTGCGGCTTATATCTCGGGGATGAGTGAAACTGAGCTTCAGATAGTCATCATCGCCGCCGCCGGACCATCGAAAATTGGGCTCAGTTGTGCGATTGAAGTACTCCTCAAATAGTGTAAATCCTCGGCCAACACCTTCGTAGGCCAACAGTTGGGATAGATACCAGGTAATGGCAGCATCGTTTGGCACTGATACTTTATCGCCATGGAGGAACGATTGAAACGTGCGGTGGTTGGGCATCGCTCCGGGGCTGAAGATCTCAATTCCGGGATAGTTAAATGCGACTTGAACGATTTGAGGGAGTTGATAGTCTCGATGCACAACGGCGTTGGAGATGGCCTCCCTGATCACACGAAGAAATAACTGCTCGAATTCCTCGAGTTTTGATTCTCTCATATGCCGGACTACTTCCGTGCGCGTCAGATCGAACAGTCGTCGGACCTGGAATGCCAACGGACCGACAATATCAACGCGTCGGAAGTCGTCCGTAGTCTTATCACCCACTGTGAACAAAGCGCGGGCCTGAGGAACGAATCGATGCGGTTCTCGGGCAAAACACAATACTGCGGCCAAATGCAGTTTTCCTTCTGAAATTGGGCTGTATAGACCCAGCCTGGCGGCGGCATCACGAACGTTCTCGTGCGCGATGTTTGCGTTGTCTCCAATGTGTTGTGCAAACTCGCTGATTGCGTCGAGATCTAAGTCCTCGACCGTGACACCAGGACACGGGTGTCGTGACGCTTCAGTCTGCTCATAGAGGAGCCGCAATTCGTCAAGTGTACGGCTGGTCTTGCTGGACGCTGGTTGATCTTCGGTTGGTCCCCCGCTGCGTCTAAACCGATCGTGGGCCAACCATACTTGGCGGTCGGCATTGTCTACCCCGTAAGCGGGCGACTGGGGATAAGAAGAATATCGCGCCATCGTGAGCTGGTTATTGACATAGCCAACGATGTCCTCTGGTCCAATGTAACCATCTGGTGTGGAGCGTCCTCCGAGTCCTGTCCGAATACCTTCGCAGAACAGATGTGTAAACACGCTGGCGGAACCATCCTCGAGTTCATAGCTGCTTTCGGTAGCGCGGCTCGAGGTAATTACCACGAGGCCGCGCGGTAGGTCGTGAAGTTCAGGGGGGTCCAGGCGACACAGTTTTTTTTGTCCGTGCTTGAGCGCCGCCCCGCTGTAGCACGCATCCAAAACCACAATGGCCCGAGTGACACCTTGCGCCTGAATATCCGTCATTACATTACCGAAAGGCACGCTGGTCCGTGCACCTTCTTCTCCGAAAATCAGTGAATACATACCGTGCTGAATTTCTCCATGGCCGGAAAAATATAAAATCAACTGGTCTAGATGGTGCCAGTCCTCGAGAATCTGCATCAACGCATCTAGGAATTGGTTGCGTGATGCACAATCTTGCAGAAGTGAGGTGCCTTTGGTTCGACAATCGCCCAGTAGAGGGTCACACAATATCGAGTGTACTTGGTCTGCATCTCTTCGGCTGGCCTGAAGTTCTGGGCCAGACTGGGCATTTACGACAAAAGCGTAGCGTGTGCCCACGGCGTCACCTAGGCAGGAGGTTGATCGTGAGCTGATCCGGATCCTCGGACTTGAGGTTTGTGATCACGTTACGCAGTTCGTTCTTGTCGATATTGTCCAGTTCATAGGTTACTTTTCGGGACTGAACGGAGACTTTGTATTTAGGCCGGGTACTACTCCAATAGCTGAGAACAGTAATCAAGGTGGAAATTGCGCTCAGGCCTAAACTTGCGATCGCTAAAGCAGTAGTTACACCTGCGTCTTTCTTACCTTGCGCGATCGTTTTCTTTGCATTGACGTCAATGTCATTCTGGATCAACAGATCCGCAAGGGAGTCCAAATCGTGGGCGAGATCTTTGTTAATTGCACCGAGTATACTGAAGCTTATGGAGATGGAGGGGTCGCTCATTACTGCTCCGTCATGCCTCTTTGGGCTAAATATTTGAAAGGGTACCAGGAAGAATAAACACCCTTTTTGTACCAGGCAAGCGTTGGAGTACAAGGGTTTATGCGAAGCCTCGATGAAAAACATCAGATCTTGCTTCTTGCACCACCGAAATTTCCGTTTGTGCGTAGGCAATGCCGTCCAAAACAAACACTACGACTGTTGATTTTCAGCGATTGTTATTCCACGATTTGCATTGAATTTTGTGCCAACTTTATTAGCGCAATTTTAAGGCTGTCTGGGCTTATCGCCACGTGGAGTAGCACAACAAGTAATTGCACTATCTTCCCGAAGTGGGTCACACTAACATGCGATTGTACAGCTAAAGTGCGAATTGCAGCTATGGATTGGGAGCGTACTTCCAGCTTGCCAACGAATATGATCCGCCCCCCACACATCGTAAAGTAGTCTGAAATATGACAGAACAGGCTCAGGCATTACCCAAAGACAAGTCCCGGAATAGCCAGTTACTGGTGCGCACCGTTTTATTAGCCATTTGGGTCGCTCTGGTCGATCTCTGGCTGGCACGACATTTTCGTACCGGCCTGAGTATTAACGAATTATCGATGACCGTCGGGGTACCGTTGGCAAGTCTGTTCAGTGTCGGGGTGGTTGATTATCTCGTGGGCCGGGACAGCAGGGAGTCCGCTGTCGATTCCATAAAGAATTATTTCCGCCACTTCATGACGACGCACTTAAGCACAAGGGTGCTGTCCCTGCTGTTTATTCTGAGCACGGCTATTGCCGCCACCTATTCCACTATCAGTATTGCACCAACCGGGGGCAACCACGAAATAACCGTGACACCGGTTGCTTTACAGGAACCGGTGATCAGTGATCACATTTCCCCCTCTTCGGCCAAGGATATTCACCTCTGGATCAACCCCTTTGCAACCCGGTACGAACTCGCAATCAGTGGCTTTTTACCCAAAGTAATCACTGTCAAACCCTTTCTGGGAACAACCATTCTTCCAGCCATCGATTTGTTGCAAATGCCAACCGTATTGTTCCGTCCGTCCATCAAGAGTTACGAAGTTCTTGGCAGTGGCGGTCAGCTTGAGCTCTACCGTAAAGCCAATGAGACCTTTGAAAAAATTGCCGAGGATTCCGGTACCCACGCCTGGTATATCGGCGCAAGGCGCAATCAGCCTGGTGAACTCAGAAACGAATGGCAACTAGAAGCCCAGGCACTGGGACTTGGTGAGCAGGTAATTGCAATTCTTATGAAACGCTGGCGCAATCCTAAACTGCTAACTACTGTGGCTCTTGGGCCGGATGAAATTATTTGCGCGCTGGTGTCTAATGTCGAAAGAAAGGTTATTGTAGCCGGGGTGGTGGGAACCATTGAAAGGCAGGAATATATCGATCTACCCCTTGGAGATATCGAAAATGATGTGGCCAAAGTTCATAACAACACCGATGGCAATCCTGGCAGTAACGTTTGCAATTGGCTCGATGGGGGCGCTGGCTGACGCCGAGCGACAGATCCGGGTCGAGCTGGATCTCGGTAATTCGTATCGGATCGCGCTTGGAGAAAACGCCGCGAAAGAGGCCAAAATACTGGCGGAAGCTGCTCTGACCAAAGCGCTTGGTGAAAAAATAAAATATTTTACTTTCGTATCTTCCGCCGCAACCGGTTCCCACACGCTTTCATTTCGAATTGACCATCCCACCCCCGACGAGACCAGATCGAGTGCTGTGAGCCTCTTTGATTACTACCTGTTTTTAGACTTCAAGAAAAACAATGGAGGAATTACCAAATCATTGCAATGGTTGTTCAGGGACGCAGCCTCCAGCCTCAATGGCGTCGATACCCCGGAGACCATAGCGGCAAAACTGCGCTCTGACGTCAGCGAGAGGCAACACGAAAAGATCATTACGGATTTGCTAAGCCATGCAAGTTTTACCGAAAAGGCACGGTTCAAACCGGACGGAACGAAGGGCTGGATCATTGAGCATTCGCGACAGTCCCTCTGCATGGCGCCAGACAGCGAGTTGCAGATCGAAAGCATCGTCCCTCCCGAGGGTTTTGAAGATTCTTTCCTGGCGGAAGTAAAACGCCGTCAGAGCGGCGATGAAGCAAGCACCTTTACCCGGGCGAAAGACAACGTGGAACCTCTGATGACCGATCCTGAAAATGCGCGGGTCCTGGCCATTTATGTCATTAATTACGAGGCAGAGTGTGAACGTACCGTGACAGAAAGCACGCCGACGATGGTGACGTTTTCCGAGGGAGGGGGGTCATGAAAACCGCGTTACTAATCGGCCTGCTGCTGTTAATTCCAGGCCCGGGACTGGCATACGAACAGGCGCTGCAAGAACAGGTAGCAGCGAAAAACTGGCACGCCGCGGACAGGATACTCAGGTCCGCCAAAAGAGAATGTCATGCACAGGATGGTGTCGGAAAATGCAAAGATAAAATTGCCTTCTCGCACGCCTGGGTGAATACCAGACGCGGGGATGAGGGCGGTGTGCATAGCGCGCAATATTACCGGCGTGCCGCAGCCGGGTATCAAGCGGTGTTACGCGATAACCCGGGGCATTTGCCCACGCTCGACAACCTGATTCTGGTGCTGGAACAGCTGGATGATCGCGCGGGCCTGGAGGTTATGCTTGCGCAACTCACTCAAACCAGGGAACTCGCGCGCGCCGCACAGGTCGCGCTGATAATCGCCAGTAGTTACCGCGCCGAGAATAACGCCGTGCGTGCCTTTGCGTATTACCTTCGCTCCTATGAGCTGGGAAAACAACCGCAGGCATTCAAGGGCACTGTTGCGGCTTTTGAAGCTGCGCCGAACCAGGACATGGGAAAACGCCTTTTAGACCTGGGGCGGGCAGAGGATAATCTAACCAATCGCATTCTGGTATGTGAGGCGCTGATTCGAAACCGGGAGTCAATAGATTATTCGCTGTGGGAAAGTGCAACCATAAGCTGGCTGGCATGGATGGGGCGTGCACGTCTGTTAACCCACCAGGTCGTCAAACAGTCCTTTGATCTGGGGGCTAACCCCGAGTTGCGTGACCTGTTCGACTCGCTCAGGGATCCCGGGTTAAGACTCGAGGAGAGTGAATTGCAACTCAGTCGGATGACCCTGGCAGATCGTCGCATTGACGGCTGGTGGTCGGATAGCCTGGTGCGCAGCTGGGCATACGCCATTGCTGCGTGGAGTGAGGGCCACAACCGGTTGGTGGCTGGCAAGGTGCATGAAACCAACAGTATATGGCTGGCCGCTATGCAGTATGCGCCGCCCACCTACGCCTATGATTCGAACGAACTGCAGGGACGCTGGGCAATTTCCCTCGAATTGATCACGGATTTCGCACGCCTGCAACAATTGTATAAAGCGCAACTGGATCCGGATGGAAACGTGTTTCGCAGAGTTGAACGGCTGTTATTTGACAGCAAGGCCCAGGCGTACAAGGTCAACGATTTGGTAGCTATCCAGCGGCATCATACCTTGATGGGAAAAATGTATGCTGATATCGGGATTTTTTCACAAAGGGATCACGGCGCACGCAGCGCGGAGTTCCAGCTCAAGCACGCGCTAAAGACCGCCCGGCTCAGAAGCGAAGAAACCCGCGTTGAAGACCCCCAGCCCAGCGTGGCCAGATTGCTGGGCGACGGCTACAGTTGCCAGCTGCCCAACCAAAAAAGCTGTACCCTCGACGATAAAAAAGCGGTGCATTACTACCAGGGAGCGGTCACTGATTTTATTAAACTGGACGCGGTCGAGCCCGCTCGACAATCTCTCCAGGCACTAAAAAAATACCAGGTGGAACCCGTCGAAGAAACTATTCAACTGCAAAACCTCATCGATATTCGCGCAAGTTTACCAATGGATAGACCAGTGACAAGCCGGGACGATCCCGATGTTTTGAGCAGGCAAATCGATCTCGCCAACCAATGGCAAAAACTGGGAGACAGCGCGAGAGCGCGGGAAAGCCTGGATCAGGCGCTGCAGGGAAGAGTAGTCGAGACCGAGAAAGCCGAGCTGTACGAAAGTCTGCAAAAGGGTGATGTAGAAAAAATCAAGAAATCAAGCCGGGATAAGCTATTGATTTACAAAAAGGCGCAGTAGTGTTGAAACCCTGTTCAAAGTCAGCGGCAGCGACACAAAGTATATTCCAGGCTCTTTTTTCGATTTACCAATAACATGCAGGTCCCTACGCTCGCTGGAGCTGGCCTACAAGTGGGATGTTGTAAATCGCATCAGTTTTCCAATCCCGCGGCTATAGAATGGCACCACTTTAATTTGAAGATATCGGGATGACTGAACACAACCATCGCCTGTTCGCCAGAGGCATAAAATCGCTGTCGACGATTGAAGCAAACGAGATCAAGGCCACCTTTCTTTCCTTCGCCTTCGTCTTCATCCTGATGGCGGCGTATTACGTGTTGCGTCCGATACGCGATGCGATGGCGAGTGACTGGACCGATGCCGAAGTCAGCTGGCTGTGGACCCTCAACTTCTTTATCAGCACGGCAATGGTGGCGATCTGGGGATTTGCGATAGCACACATACGCTTTTCCAGACTGGTTCCCGGTATCTATCTCTTTTTCGCCGCCAGTTTTGTATTGTTCTTTTTTGCCTCTGAAT
This sequence comes from uncultured Pseudomonadales bacterium, assembly GCA_947258895.1. Next base: position 18,733 of record CAMYKE010000010.1, read on the forward strand.
CGCTGGAGGATCGCGTGCTGGTGGACAAGGGCTTTTATCTGTGGGTGAGTGTGTTCGCACTGTTTCACGTGTCGGTATTCTGGAGTTATATGGCCGATGTCTTCAACAAGGAGCAGTCTAAAAGGCTGTTTGCGATCATCGCTGCTGGCGCCAGTCTAGGGGCCATTTTCGGGCCGCTCCTGTCGGGCGTGATATCCCATCTCATCGGTGTCGATGCCATGATGCTGCTGTCGGCCGTGATGCTGATGCTTCCAATCCCCATTATTCTGTATCTGGCCAGGCTGAAACAGACAGAACTGGGCAATGCCGAGGCCACGGTGGATATCGAACAGGTTAAAATCGGTGGCAATCCGCTGACGGGCTTCCGCGATTTCTTTACCCATCCCTACCTGCTGGGAATTGGCGTCTTCATCATTCTCTACACAGGTATCGGCTCATTTGTCTATTTTGAACAAAAAAACCTGCTGGCCGAATTCACCCGCGAGCAACGCGCTTCCATTTACGGTTATCGTGATGCGCTGGTCAATACCCTGACCTATTTACTGGCGTTCTTTGTGACCGGTCGCCTGGTCACGAGGCTGGGCATGCCCATTGCGCTTGCCGCAGTGCCGGTAGTTCTGATATTCGGGATGCTGGTTCTCGCCTTTTCTCCCGTGCTGATGGTAGCGGTCGCAATGCATGTCGCGCTGCGGGCCGGAAACTATGGTTTGACCCGGCCCGCCAGGGAGATGCTATTCACCCTGGTAAGCCGTGAAGACCGCTTTAAGGCGAAACCGGTCATCGACATCGTGGCCTACCGCGGCGGCGATGTAATTATGGGCTGGTTTTTCACCGCACTGAGCACGGGTTTGGGCCTCGGGATGGCTGCGATAGCGGCGGTGGGCGCCGGATTGGCCGCGCTATGGGCGTTGTTCGGCTTGCTACTGGGGCGATCCTTTGACCGCCGCGAGGCTGGTACCTCCATTGACGTCGCCACTGCCACGGCAGAGCGTTAGGTATATCTGTCCGCATCGGTAGCGGCTCCTGCAATCCGCCGCGGGCCAGCAATGTGGGCGCTGCACCCGCACCGCACCGTATCGCCTCCTG
>CAMYKE010000011.1 GCA_947258895.1 uncultured Pseudomonadales bacterium
GGCTGGGAAGAACAGTTTGGCGCGCTTATTGAGCCAATCAGCGAAGGCGGCAGCGGCAGCACTGTTTCAGCGGATGTATTTTTCAACCTTGAGGCCAGCGGTTCGAGATGGACCACGCCTGAATCTTCTGTTTGCATCAAAAAACTCACCCGTGGACGCGCACGTTACCCTTTGTTCCAAGAAAAATTTTCCATGGATGCGCTTAACGCCGGAATACCAGGAAAACGTACAAGAGAGCATCACCCTTCGGGCTGAATAGTACGGCCCGAAAATAAAGGGCGAGTTCGCTCTAAACTTGAGTTATATTAACAGCGATTGCTGAAATAGTAGGCTGCTATTTACCTTATCTTTGGCTTCGGGAAGGGAAATCGATTTGGTTGTTGATTCCTGCCACCGCTAGCTTGGCTGTGTTTGCCTGGCTACTATCTTTGCATCCTACGGCGGCGGGGCGTGTCTATGCAGCTTATGGCGGTGTGTACGTAATGGCTGCAATATTTTGGTTGTGGGCCGTCGATGGCATACGCCCAACAGTTTGGGATATTTTAGGGTCAACGGTTGCTTTGGCTGGCATGGCAATTATTATGTTTTCACCCAGACATTCATAGATTAGATTGAATCCATGGAGTGGTACCAATACACATTTGAGCATAACTAGCGCTTCGCTTCACCTCCACTTGTGTTTATCGTATATGTCTGCAGTATGACCCCCTGTTGCCGTTTCCGAGCCTTGGGTATGGTGATTTTAAACGGCTGCATATAGGACCCTGCCGCTGTCAAAAATCACGAAATCCGGAATTGGCAGTAGACGCCACGTTCCGGACGGCCGGTAGCTTCATACGATTGCTTGCTATCTACTCATGTGAACTTTGGAAGGCAAATTGCAAAACCGGACTTCGTTGCCAGACCTGACCCCGTTGCCTGGCCTCTTTCGGGCTCAGGTAATTTTGACTACCCGGACTTGATATCGTCCCATTTTCAGCGAGTCCCCTGCCCATGAGACACTTATCATTGTTATCTGCGCGGCGCCGTCTCATGTCCTGCGCGCTGCTGCTCGCGGCATCCGGCCTCGCCTGGGAGGAACGCATTGATGTCGGACAGTTCTCGGCCGGCAAACTCGACAATTGGAAGACAGAATCCTTTTCAGGCTCCACCCGCTACCGCCTTCAATCGCTGTTCGGGCGTGGCACGGTCCTCAGCGCCGACAGCAAGGCCAGCGCGTCGGGACTGATTTACAAGATAGATGTCGATCTGAACAGAACGCCCTACCTGCACTGGTCCTGGAAAATAGACAACCTGATTGCAGGCGCGGATGAGCGCAGCAAGGGCGGCGACGACTATCCTGCCCGCATCTATGTGCTATTTTCCGGCGGGCTGTTATTCTGGAAAACCCGCGCCATCAATTATGTCTGGTCAAGCAACCAGCCCATCGACAGTGAATGGCCCAACGCCTATACCGGTAATTCCCGCATGATAGCGATACGGTCCGGTACGGATGGGCTAGGGGAATGGTGCAGCGAAATGCGGGACGTCCGGGCGGATTACCGCCGTCTGTTTAATGCTGAACCAGGCCCTGTTGCCGCCGTTGCACTGATGACAGACACTGACAACACCGGCCTTGCGGCCAGTGCCTGGTATGGAGACATATGGTTTACGACGGATCCCGCGAAATTGCCTCGCAGTATTCACAAGCCCATTGCTCCACTGTCAACCCAAAGGCCGCTGCCAGATAGCGCAACTTGGCCCAGTGTAAATACCTGCCACTGTTGTCCTCAGATTTAGTTTTAGCAATCATCTGTGGCGCCGACTCACCGGTGACAGTCTTCCAGAAATAAAGTGGTCAATGTCGGTTGATCTAATTGCCTGCACAGCGGGTGGCTCCTGATCGTCTGCTGCCGACGCAGGTGATGAAAATTATACGTGGCGAGAGGCGGCTTCTAGGTGCGGCTGCTCAGGTTTGCAATGTCCGGAATGGGCAGCAGCGCAATCACACAGCCTATCCGAATTATGCCACAATCGTATTCGAAGTGGATGTTATAGTTTTGGGTCATACACCGAGTGCGGACTTTACTGAGTTCTCAGTGGTAAACAAAATAGGGAACAGCTCACAATCTACCCATCTCGGCGTGAGAGCTAGCTTTATTTAAACTATGGGACCAGTCCCAGAAGAAGTAAAATCGCATGATGAGTAAGAAGCTGATTGGCAAAATTGCGCTATTGATTGCGGTGGCTCTGTTTTCATTGCCATCGACAGCCGCAGTCAAACGCATCGGTATTTTGGTTTACGACAAAGTATTGAGTAGTGACGTGACTGCACCAGCCGAGGTGTTTGGCGTTGCTACACGAAAGTCGTGGTTCTCAAACTATGAAGTGTTATTGATTGGTGTAAAGCGAGATGCGGCCGTAGTGACTACTGAGGAAGGCATACGCTTGACGGTCGATAAAACGATCTATGACGACCTGAAATTGGATGCGCTAATCGTAACCAGTTCTTATGTCATGGACACACTTTTTGATAACAAGGATTTGACTGAATTCCTCAAAAGGCAGGCCCAAAATGTTTCTTGGTTGGCAAGCAATTGCTCTGGTGCTTTTTTATACGCTCACGCGGGCTTGCTTGATGGCTTTACAGCGACTACTTGGGCAGGTGGTGAAAAGCAGTTGCAGCGTGAATTTCCCAAAATAAAAGTGATCGAGGATCGTAATGTTGTCGTTGATCGCAACAGAATTTCCAGCAATGGTGGGATTCCGTCTTACCAGGGTGCGCTAGTCTTGCTGGCTCAAATGAGTAGCGAGAGTAAGGCTAAAGAGGTATTTGAAACAATCCAACTAAATCGCCTAATACCCTGGGCTGAGGTAACCCGATATTTACCTGCAGAATGACAGTGACCTATATGCGGGAGCGCTCCTTTTCGCGGGACTTCGGATTGTTGCCGCCCAAAAAATTGTTGCGGACATTTGGCTCGCTGCTCATTTTTGCTCTCGCAAAAACAGGCATGACCTCAAACTCGGCTTAACTGAGGAGTTAAATGTCCGGTTCTAGTGTGCTCGCTGGAGTTTGAGAACAACAATCGGCAATTGTTATAGTGGCAGCTTGTAGGACCCTGCTGCCGGTCAGAATCATGACAATGGGAATCGGCAGTAGACGCTACCAAGCAGACTTTCATCTGGGAGGATAGTGTCAGACAGTAATCGATCAGACCGGAAGACGATTAAGTAAACTGTCCCCGGAATTCGAGGGAAAAGTGGCCAAAAAAGTGCGTTTGTTCTCTTTATATTCCCCCAAAATGCGCGGGGCAATTGTAAGGTGAATTGGTCGTAGCGAGCGGGAGCGGCCTATGTCATGATGGGCGCATGAGCCCCCCGTTCAAAAAACAGCACGATTCGGTGGATTCGATGGCCCGTCGAAAGTTTTTGGGCCGGATGGGGCTGGTGACTGCCGGGCTGGCTATGCCGTGCGCATTCGCCGAAGCTCTGGTACCGACGCCCCGCCAGACCGAGGGGCCCTTTTACCCCAACAAACTTCCGTTGGATACCGACAACGACCTGATCGTTCTCAATGATTCCATCTCACCCGCTGTCGGCGAGATTACCTGGCTGAACGGGCGAATTCTTGACGCCCAAGGGTGGCCCGTTGATAACGCCACAGTTGAAATATGGCAGTGCGATTCACAGGGCGTCTATCTCCACACTGCCGACCGCAGAGGTGCGCGGAGGGATCCCAATTTCCAGGGATTCGGTCGCTTTCTGACGGGATCGAGTGGCGAGTACCAGTTCCGCACCATCAAACCGGTTGCATATCCGGGTCGCACACCGCACATCCACTTCGCTATCATGCTCAAGGGACATGATAAATTCACCACGCAATGCTACATCCGTGGCGAACCGCGTAATGAACGGGATAGGGTGCTTCGCGCCATCCGTGATTCCAGGGCGCGGATGTCGGTGCAGATCGCGTTTGAGCCGCTGGAGAACTCTAACACCGCTGCGTTGACCGCACGGTTCGACATTATTCTCGGCTTTACTCCTGAAGCTTGATACCAGTTCAAGACATCTACAGCTGATCATTAAAATATTGTTTTGCATTTTGCTCGCCCTGAACCTGCCCACGCGGTGTTGTGCGGAATTCCTAAAGAGTGAGGGCAGGCCATGCTACAGGATTATCGTGGTAACCTTAAAAAGACTTTCGAGGCGATTGGTAACAATGATGTAGTGGTCCATCAGTTTTCGGACAACTTTCCCGAATTGCTGATGACGAAGTATTTGCATCACTTTATTTTTTACCTGACGGAAGGTATGGAAAAGCCCGTGATCATTGGTGTGATTCACGAGCGAAGAGATATAGTGAGACGAGTATTTGAGCGGCTATCATAATCGACCCAGAATATATTGCGTGAGATTTGCGTATATTGGTACTGCAAAGTGCTGCATGCCAATCTACATTACGACCCCAGGTTACTACACGCTTCTCGCTTTTTTTGAAGAGGACTTATGTTTTGATGCCATTAACCCGGCCATGGTCAAGAATCCTTTTTCGCCCATGAACAATTCCGCGAGTTGGAGGGGAATCCCAGTACTACTGAAGCGACAGCGGCCATGGAGTTGCTGATACTCATAATCGAAACGGTCTGGGGCGGGACGACGGTTGGCCCGGACTACGAACCGGCTTCCGAAGAGGTGGCCGCACAGGCTCATCTCATGAACTTCCTCCTCACACTTGAGATCCTATGTCACTTTTTTGATGAGGAGTGCGAGGGTGGTGAAACCGTTTTAATTGTAACAGGGGTATGTCTTGCTGAAGCGCTAGTCAGCGGAGACTGGAATAAAGCAGTCCGCTGGCGAGAGCCGGAAGTCAGTCACCAGACCGGACAGAATTTTGAAATCACGACCGCCCAGCTGTCTGCATTGAATGCCGGGGACAGGCTGGGGTTCTGGACCGATCGTATGAACATGTCGAAGGACCCGCTTGGCCCACTCGCTATTGACATCGTCAACAACGTGTTGATGTTGGGTTGCATGGCCAATCAGCGACTGTTGCAGTACGCGGCGAATCGTAGCACCAACGTTGACCTTGACGACGTTGGTCTTGAACTAGCAGCCGAGCACGCCAACGCTGCAGGCGATGATTTGGACGGTCTTAATGGTAAGCTGGATGGATCAAAAATCGCACGATACCACTGGGACATCTTTGCAGATCTGGGACTCCCGCGTCAAACCTTCGGCGGGACTCCGCTCGCAGGTGTTGAAGCAGAAGCGGAAGTATCAAAGTGGATCTGGTGCCCGAGCTGCGAGACGGAACCCTGAGCGTGGGATCCTTCAGCGCTCGAGCAACCCTCTGTTGTGCCGCAATTTGCCTGACGATGGCGTGTTCACCCACCCGGGCAGGCTACTGTGCCTATGAGTGGGCGATTCCATCGGCGAACCGGTTTGAAAGGCCCGGCGGAATATTCAACATTCTTTGGCCTGCGAGTGACATCCGCAATGCCGTGCCGGGTTATAAACCGTATGATTTGCTGAGCACCATTTCGGAGATCCCCCCGAACGAATTGAGCCGCTGGGAAGCTGGTACTACCGAGTTGAAGACATTTCGTTCAATATATTACCGAAACGAAGGCGCGTGGAAAGGAGCGGTGGTATCGAGGAACACTGACCCGCTTGGCGGCTTTCGAATCACGAATGCTTTCAACGCTAATTCGTGGGTCGTGTCGCGAGTGGATCCAAGTGCAAATTCCGAGTTTCCGGCGCTTGAGGAATGGTATATCGGAATATGCCACATTAGGAGGATTGGTCGAAATGCGGGTCAGCCGAAGTGCTTATTTAAATGGCGAGCGCGAAAGAATCTGGCTGTTTCGGTGAGTATTGCTGGAATCAATTTTCAGCACCTGGAAGCCATAAAGAGTTTTATGAACGCGAAGCTGCGCAGCTGGTCGACCCCTTTTCATCAGCCAGGTCAATGCGAATGAAACAAATCCTAGCAACACTTACGATGTTTATGCTATTGCTGGCACCGCCTGCCTCAAGGAGCACGCCGACAGGTGTCCCGTTTGGTCATGTTGCACCCTTGAGTGATCTGGAAATCGCGCTGGCTCAGTGCTTGGTAGAATCCTCCGCCCAGAGTTTTGCGGCCGCAGAAGAGGATTGTCGGCAGGCCAAAAGCAGGTTGCTCGGCTCTTTGCCGGGTGAGAAGCGCGACAAAGTCCTTATGCGAGTGCGAGCATTGGCTGAGATGAAGCGCGAGGAATTAAGACCACTTGAAATGAGATAGGAGCGCGTAAGAAACCTATGGAGAAACCTATGGGGTCAGCATCGATTGATCAGTCGAATCGAGGAGAGAGAGAACCGATCCAACACGAGTGATTACTTGATGCAATTTAAAAAGGCTCCCAAAAGTCACGCAAATCGGCTATATGGAGAATAAGTGCCCTGTTGGCCATACGCATAGAGAAATTGATCTTGGCTATCGGCCCTTTTCTTTTTTTTCTTTTTCGTGTTGCTCTAGGCGAAGATCGAAGAGATTTTCACCGGTTTTGGCTTGAACAGCATGGGTGTCTGGCCCACAAACGGGATTCCACTTGGTTCGCAGGGTTGATGGAAAATGTTAGTCGAATAGCCTCATCACCGGTGGCGCTCGTGCTGAAGCCCCCAACCCGAGGGCAGTCCTAGTCGGGGGCATGAGGCTTTCCTTTGCACACTTTGTTTACGTACAGTATCCGCACAATAAAGGCTTTCATGCAAATTCTGGAGACTTATAGGCAGGCACCATATATCACGTTGAACGCGCAGCGACAGAGGTTTAGGACACCCTATACTCCACTTCGGCCGTCCCAAACCACGGCGTAAATAACGTCCGCTTTCTATACGGTTTGTAAAGTTATACTAGGTGCGTTAACAGGGCGAAAGACCGCAACTAGGACCTTGCGGCTGCCCAGAATTCCAAGACGCCGAGATTGACAGCAGGCGCCACTGAGCGCTTGGTAAAATTAAAGTTATTTGAGAAAGTTAAAGAAGGAAGAGAGTGGATATATTTCATGAAAGACAAAAATCAGATAGTGCAAAGCTGGAAGAGTTAACAATCAAAATAACAGGACGCAAACGTCCGTGGGGCACCTTGTGCGAAGTACGGGGGCAGGTCTTTGATTTATGATCCGGTTTCGGCTGGGCTTGCTACGCGATGATATTAAAGTAGGGTATAGAGTTGGCCAGGCCGTTACGTTTTTAGTAACTCAGGGACGTAGCACGTTTTTCTCATTGCAAGACCTGGCCACAATGCATCAGGAACAACATAAGGCACCTGCTACGCATTGCGTTTCACGGATTACTAAGTTCGATGTATTAAAAATTGACGTCGAAGGCGATGCCGAGTTGGCGAACCGTGATGCCTCCAACCGGAAAGACCCGAACCGCGCTGCTATCGTTGCCAAAAACGAGGACAGGAACGGCCGAGATCGGCTCCGCTTCGTCCGGAACGTTACGCCCGAACAGCGCGACTCTCCATTTCAATTTCGCAGATCGCACCCCCAGGCTCGCGCCCAGGTTCCAATGCGCATCGACCCTGTAATCGGGATCAACCCGGGCAGCCAGCTTTAAATTACCCTTGTGCACGGCATTCAAATTGACAAATGCTTCGATCCCGTTTCCCACGGCCTGGAAGTATTCACCGGACAGGGTAAATTTGGTCTCGGGCGAAAACGCGAGTTGCTCACCGCCGATATTTGCACCGGTATCATCCAGAAACCCAGCGGGATACTCGGCGCTGTTATAAATAAAGCCGGTATTGATGCTCAGATTGTCGTAAACCGATCCCCTTATTTCGACTTCGAAACCCTTGGTTCGAATATCAATATTGGTTGGAATCGCTACCAATTCGTTGTTCACAAAGCCCAAGGACTGCGCCTGAAAATCTGCTATTTCTGTGTAGAACGCATTGGCGCTCACCGCCATATTGCCGTCCATAAGGCTCAGCTTGGCGCCAATCTCAAAGGCGGTTGAAACCTCCGGTTTAAGTATATCCGCTTGCGCCCCCGGGACATCCGACACATCGACAAATGACGGTTTGAAACCCCGTGACACCGAGGCGTACACCATTTTGTTATCGGATAGTGTCCATCGAGCGCCGAAGCGACCTGTCACCTCCTCACTCTCACTTTCTCCGGTTTGGGTAACCGGGGCGTCGTCAACCGCGAGCTCAAATGAAGTCTCGGGCTCGGTGTAACGAAGTCCGCCAAACAAACGCAGCATGTCACTGACTTCATAGCTGCCATCGAAGAACACTGCCTGAGATGAACTCTCTACATCGTCATCCGTATAAGTTGGCGGACCAATCGGGCAATCACCACCGGGCACTGAATTGACGCGGAATGCGGTGCCGATCGGGTTGGCACAGTCGCCAAATGCGCCGCTCGCTGTGGGAATTCTATCGAATTCGTAGTCACTGACATAAACACCGGCAACGTAATTGAAGGCAGCATCGAATTTCGAGGCAACCCTGAATTCCTGGCTCCACTGCTCGGCCTTGAGGCCTGTATTGAATACAGCCAGTGCAACTTCTCCCGACACGCGAGATAAATCGATGGATTCGTCATTACCCTCCTTTTTTCTGAAACTCGAAACCGACGTCAACGCATAGTCTCCTGGCTCCCATTGCAGGATGCCCGTCACGCTAAACCATTGTTTGTCATTTTTGTTCGGCAGGTCGCTGCAATACTCGCGGCCGGCGTCACTAAATGACTGACCGCAGGCGGTGATTCCCGCATTGGTAGTTTCGGGAGACTGGGAAAATGGAGGAAAAGGCAGGGGTGCCGGCTGGTCCGCAGGAATCGCGGGACCAAAGAAATTAATCCCATCCGCAACTTCTTCCTGGTACTCCGCGATAAGGTCTATTTGCAGGGTATCATTTGAGTTCGAGCGTATCCGCGCACGAAACGCCTGTTCCTCGATGTCATTATCCCGGTCGAGCGCCACATTACGCTGGAGACCTTGTTCATCTCTAAAGCGACCCGCAAACCGAAGCGCGGTGTTGGCCGACAGAGGGATGTTGATCGCTCCGCGAACCAGTGTCTGGTCGTAGTCGTCCCATAGGTAATCGGCACCAATATTGGCCGAGAATTTCTCCGTATCTGGTGCCACGGTGCTAATATTTAGCACACCCAGTGACGCTGTTTGCCCGAACAGCGTCCCTTGAGGACCCTTCAGCACTTCGACCTGGGCGAGATCGAAGATCTGCGGCATAGCAATGTTGCCGCTGGGTACCTGGTCCAGCACGATGGCAACCGAACCGCTGGCGCCTTCGGCAAACAGATTGGTGCCAACACCTCGGATCCGGGCACCGCCGCTTTCGCCGCCAACGGTTGTATTAACTTCGAGGGCGGGTGTTGTCTTCTGCAAGTCTGTTAATGAGTAAATTTGGTCTCTGGCCAGTTGTTCAGCAGTTGCAACCGATATCGCAATGGGCACTTCCTGCACCGACTCCTCTCGTTTCTGCGCGGTAACGATTACCTCCTCCATCGCAAATACAGGGGCTATTCCCCACGATGCGGTCGCTATTGCTAAAGCAACGGCCAGCAGGATTCGACGGAGTGAATGCATCTTCATTCTTACTCCCTAATTAGGGGTCTGGGTTTGCGCATCACAATATGCTCCGCACCCGGTGCTCACCGCTATTCCCTGGGCAGTTTTGGATCGCCCTTCCGGCGCCGGTCCCGGTTAGGTTTTTTACCTGTCGGGCTGAACTTCGAAATTCCCGCCGCCCGCCTGGAAAAGCACGACGATCCGCGCACCTTCCCGTAGTGCTTCTTTTATCGCTCTTGGTACACATCGACTCCGCAAATACCTGGTATCAGGCTTTCACCCGACTGGTTTAGTGCCGTTCCCGGTACATGAGTTCCGGTTCAGCGTACAGCATCATTCTGAACTCGCTCGACTACTCCCCGCACGGCTTCTATCACGGCCCGGGGGTCGTCGTGATGTACGTAGTGCCCTGATTCAGCTGAGACGATGTGTTTACTGTGACCGGTTAGCTTGGCATATTCCTGTTGCATCTCCATCCAAAGCTTCTGCCACTCTTTATCCTCCTTCCCCTTGCCCCTGCTGAGCACAACAAGCTCAATGGCCGGAAAAGACGGGGCTGCACGAATCTGATCAGCCGTCTTCACGGCGCTATCAAGCTCACGCTTCATGTGCCCGGGCATAACAGCCTTCATAATCTCCGGCACACCACACCCACCTTTGTCCAGTGCATCTTCACACCGCTGTGTGAACTCCGGATGCCGCGAATCAACAAGAACTACCCCCGCCACTTCTTCCGGATAGAGCCGAGCAAAGAGTTCCACGTATTGCCCCCCCAGCGAATGACCGACTAGTACGTATGGGGCGCTTAGCCTGGCCTGCGCCAACAGTGTACGCAGGCTCTCCACGATGTCTCTGCCGGTCCTCGTGCCGGAGACATCATCACTGCCACCATATCCCGGCCGATCATAGGCAAATGTCGTCGCGAAGGAGGAAATCGGGTCAAATACCGGTTGCCACGTCGCCATTCCGTCGCCAAGGCCTGACTCAAAAACCACGGTTACCGAACCTTCACCCGCCATTGCATAAGTTACGCGGTTACCCTGGAGTTCAGCCACGAACCTTGGTGACAACGTCGCACATCCAGATAAAAGCACAAATAGAATCAGGATTCTTTTTCGAAACATGGCGCCCCCTGCATAACAACCCTACAAAAGCACAGCGGCAAATTTACGCGTCCGTCAGGTGTGTATTGTGCAACGCCGGATGGTAGTACCCTCAATCCTTTCATTCAGCTCGTCCTTTGATGCCTCTATTACTGCCTCTACGCAGACAATGCTGTTCCGTGAGAGTGGGGTGAGGTGGGCGCTAATAAGGTAAAGTGATAACAGTGAAAGCCTTGCTGTGAAATGTTGCCGTCGTCCGCCTCAACATGCTGTTGTGCGTGAGGACATAAGAAGAATAAACGCCCTGTTGGCCGTACGCAAGCAAACACCGACCCTGGCTTTCGGCCCCTTTGTTGTCTCTTTCTAGTTGCTCTGGATGAAGATCAATCTGATTTGCCTTGGCTTTAGCCTGAACAGCACCGCTTGGACGGCTGACCCGCGAACGGGATTCCACCAGGCTCGCAGTGGCGAAGGGAAA
>CAMYKE010000012.1 GCA_947258895.1 uncultured Pseudomonadales bacterium
GATGGAGGCGCGCGAGCGCCTGTGCCGGGGCGCGGTGAAAATAATGCGCGATCGTCAGGGTTGCGCCAAACCCGTGCACGACTGGGAACTGGTTGTGCCTGACAATGGAGCTGATGCCATGCCGGATAAAAAGAAAGTGAGCGATGTCATGACGACAAATCTCTTCACGGTGCGCCCTGAAGACCTGCTGGACCTCGCCACCAGTACCATGGAATGGCGGCACGTCAGGCACGTTCCGGTCGAGAGCGCAACGGGCGAACTGGTTGGAGTGCGGCGCTTAGTTCGGGCATAGCAGCACAATTAAGTTTAGATAAAGCTCATATATATAAAGTCGTGCACCACGGGAGCGAAACTGGTCATCATCAAGATATTTGGGAGCAGATTCTAGTTCCGCAACCTCAAGCGATAACCCATATATATTGGTTAGGGTGTCGGGTACAGTAAAAATGCCATTATAAACGCACCCTGCCGTGTTGCTGCCAAATACTGAGCCATCTGGATCCACGGTCAGCGTGAACGTGAAAATAGCACCACTAGAGGATGCCTGATTAAAAGTCCATGTGCCCACGAGTTTGGTGAGCATCGGGATTTCATCAGACACATTGCTATGATTCAGTCTAAACGTCCCAAAATCGTCACCCCAAACATAGTCACCAAACACAGTATCCTTCTCGGTTACAGTACCCTCCAGAGTGACGGTCGAACTTTGTAAATGTCCCCCATCATAAACGCTCAGGGACGCACTGAGATCGTCACCCACCACGTTCAAGGTGCCGGCTAATTGAGTGGATAGTAATACCGAAGTGTTTGACATGCTGAATACAAGAAATTTCGCTTCGCCAGAATTTGAAACCAACACATCGACGGGTCTCAATACCGGCTGATCGCTTGCATCAGACATAAAATTACTCTCAAATGAAAAATATACACCGGCGGGTGATTCATCGGTCAACCGTTCCTCGATGGAAGGAGTGGAATCGTTGTTGCTGTGAAAACAGCCTGGTATAAGCAGGATTATCATCGACAATATCGTTAATGCGTTTCTCATCAATATTAAACTCTCTCTAGATGGGCATCGCTGAGTTATTTCAAAAAACACATTCTAAATAGCGTAAAGGGAGTTGTAGTGATATTGATCAAGCCTGCGATGAGTGGGCAGGCATTGCTGCGATATCGTCAAAATAACCTGAACATCTGTGTTTGGCCGTTCAAGTCTGGACGAATCAATGGGGGCAGGCTCACTGCCGCTCCGCTTATTTTCATTATTCAGAGCAACCCGGGAAGTTGGGGTCAGGGAGGGGAGAAGTTGGGGTCAGAGTAAAAATTCACTCTGACGCCCTCCGTTTCTTCCTCAGTTCGACTCATTGATCTGCGTAAGGCAGAAAAAACCCCGCACTTGGCGGGGCTTGAGTTATCAGGTGTACGCTTTCCTTCTCCGAGCAATTCCGATTCCGGCAAGACCCAAGCCAAGCAATGCGATCGTGCCGGGTTCGGGTATTTGCTTGTAGGATATAAGTCGCATTCCGGAGAGCTCCACTGCGTCGAAAAACGCTTGCTCAGTATCGAAAAATTGGCACCCGCCCGCGATAAGCGCACCAACCTCGACACCGCAGGGTGCGAGGCTACCGTCCACCGGAAAAAAGTTAAAGTCATCGACGATGCAAAAGTCGGTCGGTGAATCCGGTGGGCACAGGACTATGAGATCCCCATTTTCGTCAAGGACCTGGGGTACTAAATCCATGGACAGGTCCTTCATTCCGGTACTTACCGAAACCCATGCCGCAATTTCAGAAATCCCAAACCAGCCGTTTCCACTCGGCGCACCGCTGACTTGAATAAAAAAGTCTGTAAAGCCGAGCACCGCTTCGACATCTGCGGCTGGAACGCCGAAAAAGAAGTATGGGTCGGCTGGCGCTGGCGCTTTGTCAGTATCGACGGTAAGCCGCGCCCAAGCCGTGATGTTGTTATCGATAAAAACGGGGCCGAACTGCCAGTCGGCACCCGAGTATTTTAGCTCAAAAGTAATAAGGCTGGCGTTGGTGGTTAGAGGTAAAAAAAGAAATATGGTTACTACAATCAGTTTTAGTTGTCGCATGGCTAGAACTCCTTTTCGTGCTGGTTATATCCGGAATCCTATACAACCGACGATGCCGGATGTTGCAGTCCCTGTACAACATCGTTGACGTCCTACCCCATACAGCATTCAGGAACGCCTACAACGGGATCAGAAATTAATAACACGCATCGATTGCGCCAAGCGGCTAATCACGCGGTATTGTGCCCTATCATGCATCTTTGTGCTCATTATGAAAGTTAAGATAAAACGAACTGTAAAAAATCTTGACACTCTTCCAGAGAAAAAGAGAAAGGAGAAAGGGGACGGAGGGATTAAAAATTGACCAGTTCCCTTGCCATAAAACCGAGTTTTTTCTAGTGATGGATGTAACTTCCATCAGGCAGAGGCATGGGGTTACCCACGGGGCGCTGGTCAAAAAATAAGCCCCCCGTCACCTTTTACAGGTTCAGTGAAAAACTATACCTGTATATCGCTCCTGGACTACTGAAACTGAGCTGCCCTCAATTTTTTCAATTAGAAACGCTGCGACGATAATGCTGCAGGTTGGCGACTTGTACCTCAATGTGAACCGCTTCGATAAAGGCATCGTAAGCAATGGCTCACTCACCTAAATTGATATACACCCTCGGAGAACATTCTATGAAAAATTTGAGGAATTTTGTATTGGTACTGCTGGCCTCCCTGCCGATGGCATTGACTGCCGGTACCGCCAACTCGGATGACATCGTCGATACTGCCGCGTCCGGCGAGCAATTCAGTACGTTGGTCGCAGCGGTAAAGGCAGCGGGACTTGTAGATACTTTGAAAGGAGACGGGCCGTTTACGGTTTTCGCGCCGACGAATGAGGCATTTGCCGCGTTGCCTGCAGGTACAGTCGAAAGCCTGTTGAAACCCGAAAACAAAGACCAGCTCGTTGCTGTGCTGACCTACCACGTGATTCCAGGTAAAGTGTCGGCCGCGGATATCGCCGGTAAAGTCATCAAGGTTGAAACGGTGCAGGGTAGTGCGCTCTCTATCGACGCCACCGAGGGGGTAATGGTGGACAATGCAAAGGTCACCAAGGCAGATATCATTACCAGCAACGGAGTAATTCACGTGATCGACAAGGTAGTGCTGCCAAACTAGGTTGTTGCGGCGCTACAACTTCTGTAATGAGGCTGGTTTGCGCCGGCCTTGTTACATTTTGGGTCAGTCGTGTGTAGTATCAGGTCTGACGAGGCAAATTAATGAAAACGATGGGTCGCCCCAAATTACAGAGAAGGGCGTGCCAGCAGCGCATCTGGGTTCCACAGACGGCCTGTGGAAAGAGAGCGGTGTTTTTCCGGAGCGAGGAGTTATCGATAAGATAAGCCTGTATTTAGCCACCTTGCCAGACCGAAAACTGCGAGGCTGAGTTGCAGAAAGGGTACGGAACGCAGAAAGGGGACGGAGGGATTAAAAAGTAACCAGTTACCTTCCCGCAAAAGGAGTTGTTTCCAGTGATGGATGTAACGACCGTCAGGGAGAGGCATAGGGTTAACCAGGCGATGTTGGTCAAAAAATAATCCCTCCGTCCCCTTTTCCGTAAAAAATAATTCCTCCGTCCCCTTTTCCGACCTTTTAATCCACTCAGACACGATTTCGCTCGTGTCAAAACGGTGTAACGTAGCGAGGAGAGATCATGGCATTGAATTCCTGTGTTATCTACGGCAGTGCACGCCAGGCCCGCCAGGGAATTAAAGCGGCGCGCTTCGTCAGCAGCCAACTTGAGGCCCGCGGTCACACGGTGACCCTGTTGGATACCGAAAAGGAGCGGCTGCCTTTGCTGGACCGTATGTATAAGGAGTACCCGGTGGGTTCGGCGCCCGCGGCGATGGAATCGATCGCAGAAGCGTTGCGCACCGCGGACGGATTCGTCATTGTTAGCGCCGAGTATAATCACAGTATCCCGGCCGCTCTGAAAAATCTGCTCGACCATTTCCAGGCGGAGTATTTATACAAGCCGAGCGCTATAGTTACCTACTCAGCCGGGCCCTTCGGCGGTGTTCGTGGACTCGCCAATCTGCGCACGATTATGGCCGAACTTGGTGCGTCCAGCATCCCGAGCGCCTTTCCAATCTCGCAAGTACAAAATGCCTTTGACGATGAAGGCCAGGTGCAGGACATCTCTTACGACAAACGCATCGTGAAATTTCTCGATGAGTATGAGTGGTACGCGAAAGCGCTAAAGGCGGCGCGTATCGAAGAACCCTGTGGCAATGATATCCCAGTGCAGCAGGCGCTCTGCCGTCGTTAGCCGCAGTCCCGGAAAACGATTTACCCAGCGAACTTCCGTCGTTGGCACGTTGCCGCTACCCGGTGAATGTTTACACCCGACCGTTAAATGCTTCGGATTGAGTCTGAGCCCGCACCGACCAATGATGGCGGGTTTGTCCCTGACAACTCGTTTCGTACGCTGGGTGGTATTCGAGAGCGTGTGAATTCCGTATTGCTGGCCTCCTGAAACGATCGATTGCACGTGTTTCAGCTCAGGCGTATGCTGTCCCAACGGTTGCGCTTGCACGCTTCCCGGATGAGGCAAACAACGAGAACGGACGCCGGCGATGAAATACATGATCAGCTGGTTCGTGCGTCCGCGGGGCTTCCCCGGAATACGAGAACGCCCCCGAAACGAATACTGAAGGTGTACAGGTAACGATAGGCGCCCGCCAGCTTCAAGATCGAGTTATTCGTGTTTCAGCTGGGCGAGTGGACAGGCACCGGTGGCCGTTACCCGCTACTACCGGCATGCAAGCTTTCCAGCCACACCGCGGCGCCCAATCGGGTTCATGGTTTGGCGCCTAGCGGATACTTGCCCTGCAAGATCCATTATTAACGTTACGGATTTCCGCCCGAATGTCGGGCGAATCCCTGACACCTAGCGGAGATATTGAATTATGAAATTAGCCATTTTGTCCTGCTCACCGGGTGCCTACAGCACACGCCGCCTACGCGAAGCGGCCGAGGCGCGCGATTTCGAGGTGAAGGTACTCGACACACTGAAATTTGCCATCGACCTTGAGCGCGGTGAGCCAAACCTGTTTTACCGCCAGAAACAACTTGGTGACTACGATGCGGTGCTGCCGCGAATTGGCGCGTCGATTACCTATTACGGCACGGCCGTCGTGAGGCAGTTCCAGGAAATGGACATATTCTGCGCGAATACCGCGCACGGCATCATGAATTCGCGCGATAAATTACGCAGCCTGCAGATCTTGAGCCGCCACCAGATTGGGATTCCGGAAACAGTGTTCGTCAGGGACAAGAAAGATGTCTTGCCGGCGATCCAGCGGGTAGGCGGGGCGCCGGTTATCATCAAGCTAATCGAGGGCACCCAGGGCATCGGCGTATTGCTGGCTGAATCGACAAAGGCTGCGGAATCGCTTATTGAACTGTTGCAGAGCCAGAAGCAGAACGTGTTGATCCAGAAGTTTGTTGCCGAGAGCAAGGGCAAGGATGTCCGCGCCTTCGTGGTGGGGGACCGGGTGGTCGCGGCGATGCGGCGCGTCGCCCAGGGACAGGAGTTCCGCAGTAATGTGCATCGCGGCGGTGTCGCGGAACCCATTGATCTGGCGCCCGAATATGAAGAGGCTGCGGTTCGGGCCTCTCAGATCCTGGGGTTGCGAGTCGCGGGTGTTGACATGCTGGAAAGTAAAACTGGCCCACAGATCATGGAAGTTAATTCCTCTCCCGGGCTCGAAGGCATAGAGGCCTGTACCAAGCTGGATATTGCCGGCGCCGTCATCGACTACATTGCCGCCCAGGTGGACTTCCCGGAAATCGATATCCGGCAGCGACTCACGGTTAGCAAAGGCTATGGCGTCAGCGAGATATTCGTGCCGGAAGGCTCCGACTTCGTAGGCCAAACCATTGCCCAGATTGATTTGTCTTCGAAGGATCTGAACGTGCTCACCCTTTATCGCGGCGCCAAGGTGATTCCCAATCCGCGATCAGACCGGGTGCTTGAACCCAACGACAAGATGCTCTGTTTCGGGAAACTGGAATCGATGCGCGGCATGGTACCGGCAAAAACGCGCCGCATGCGGCAGCCGAAGATTCTCGACCTGGTTGAAGAGCAGGCCGCTGCGCAGTAGTTGGCGAACAAATCTGCGAGAAAATAACGGGGGTTGGCAGCATTGTATTTTTGCACCAGCAAGACCTCCCGGGCCCCTTGTTTTTCACTACTATCCCGCCCCTTACCATTTGTTCGCAGGATAACAATGTTACCGTCTAATCCATATGGGTTAGACGATCTTTTTCAGTTTTCCCCGATCTGGCCGATAATCGGGTAGGACATAGTACCAGTAGCGTTTAATGCAAGTCGGTTTTGACCCGGAAAATGCCCATTTCCCGGGTCTGCACGGGTACTCGCATCCCCGGGGTCGAGTGTTTGTTGTGGTGACGGTCCTGCCGTTGTACAGAAAAGGAGGAGTGGCAATGGGCGATAACAAAGCAGAACTCAAGGTAGGCGAAGTAGTGGTCAGGGCCGAGGGCTCCGGTGTCGTGCTAAGCATGGGTGATAGTGGCCAAAACCTGCACCTGGATGCTGAGCATCTGCCGGACCTGATAAACTTTTTTGCCAGCCTGGCCCCGTCCCCCTCGGAACGGCGCATCGGGTTTCGCATTCCTGTCGCAAAGATGGATCCCAACACCCGCGATGATTTGCAGATGGAAATCACTCTGGACGGGCGCACATGGTCGGTCCAGCCGGTCGACTTTAGCCTGACGGGGGTTTTGGTCGAAACCGATGAAAGGCCTGCCGAAGGCGCGGATCTCGAGTTGTCGATTGACTTCATGGGGATGAAATCGAAAATGCGGGCCAAGGTTGTGCGTTTGCTGGGTGAGAATAAAGTGGCTATGCACTTTCCATCTACCTTGCGTGATGGCGAACTGGACCCACCGGACTCCCTGATAGGCGTCTATCGCAAAATTGAGGGCATTTGGCTAAAACAGCGGATGAAATTCGATTAGGTATGATCCCCGCGGGACAACGCTGGCGGAATTCCTGCCACTGCCCGCGCCTTGCAAGTTGCGCCGCACGGTGAGGGAACTGCGCCGGATGTTATGACCGCAACGGCAGGCACCGGAGGCCAGCAAGCACGCAGAACAGAACAGAACAAAGCGTCGCCGCGTTGAAATTCCCTGCCAGTGCTGTGAGCGAATGATTTTCGGTGTAGAAAAGACGCGCTCGAGCGGTATCTTGTTTGCCAAACCTGGAATACCCGCCAACCTCCTGAACGCGGCGCTGTCGAATTCGGAACTGCGGGCTCTCTGTTTGCGCCACCTCAAGTAAACTGGGAAAACAGCGCGACTTTTCTTATACTCAGCGCCCGTTACAATTTCCCGGCAATTAATTCATGCGTTTAATTCTGGCCCCTATGGAAGGGGTGATTGATCACACCATGCGCGACCTGCTCACCGGCCTGGGTGGGCTGGACCGCTGCGTCACGGAGTTTGTGCGCGTGAGTGAGCTGTTGTTGCCGCCACGGGTGTTTTACCGATTTTGCCCCGAGTTAAGACGGAGCGGAATGACCTCCACGGGAGTCCCTGTGTACGTACAACTCCTCGGCGGGAAACCCGCTCCCATGGCCGACAATGCCGCGCGCGCTGCCGAGCTCGGAGCACCGGGAATCGACCTTAATTTCGGCTGTCCCGCCAAGACCGTGAATCGCAGTGATGGCGGCTCGATCCTGTTGCGCGAGCCGGAGCGGATCCATGCCATTGTCTGCGCGGTGCGTCGTGCCGTGCCGGCCGCGGTGCCGGTCACTGTCAAGATGCGGCTGGGTTTCGAGGATAGCGGTTTGTTGAAGGAAAATGTGTGTGCAATCGACGCCGCCAGGCCGACCGAACTCGCAATCCACGCCCGCACCAAAAAAGACGGGTATAAACCGCCCGCCTACTGGGATGAAATCGCCCGGGTACGGCAGTGGGTAACGCTACCGATTGTTGCCAATGGCGAGATCTGGAGTCCCGGCGATGCCCGGCGCTGCCGTGAAGCGAGTGGCTGTGACGACCTGATGCTGGGGCGTGGTATCCTGTGTCGCCCGGATTTGGCGCGCCTGGTTCGCGCTGCTGCCAATGGGCATGAAACCGCTGCGCTCGACTGGCCGCAAGTGCAGGCGCTGGTGTTGCAGCTGCTCGATGCAACCGAGCGGGAGTACGATGCGCGCTATGTCGGCAACCCGATTAAACAGTGGTTGTGCTACCAGCGGCGCTATTTTCCGCAGGCGGCAACGCTGTTTGAGAAAATCAAGCGGCTGCATGAGCCCGCAGCGATCCGCGAGCATCTGCTACGCGTCGATTCCGGGACTTGCCTGCAGTCCGCATGACGCGCCGGAAGGAAGCTCACGTTGCGCAGGTTTGCGGCACGATAATTTCAAGGGTTTGCGCCGCAAATAAAACGCGCCGGCTCTGCTCGTGACTGCCCGTTGCAACAAGACCTGGATCGAAGACAGGGCCATACTGCATATCGCACTGCATTTGCTGGTTCCGCTCGCACTGGCCATTGGCTGTTACCGGTGTCGGTGGCGCTCGAGTTACGCATTGTTGCTGGCCGGGCTGCTGATCGATCTCGATCACCTGCTGGCCAGCCCGATTTACAGCCGGGGGCGTTGTAGCCTCGGCTTCTATCCATTGCATACCGCGATACCGATCTTACTCTAGTGCCTGTTGCTGCTGCACCCCAAAACCCGGCTGGTGGGAATCGGGTTATGCGTGCATGTGGTTCTCGACGGGATCGACTGCCAGATTACAATTGGAATCTGGTAGCAGAGTCCGGGGTCCGCGGGGTAGCCGGGTGTATGGCAGTGCTGGCAGGGGGGCGTTATTGCGCTTCGGGCAGGCCCTTGCCAATTGGTACCGCGAGCAGGCTGGCCGTGGCCAGCAGGGCGAGTACCACGGTGATCGAGTATTGCGCAACGATTGCTCCGAGCAGCCCTCCCAGCAGTAACATGATTCCAATGACCGTGTTGCTAACCGCGACATAATCGGTACGACGATTGCCCTCGGCCAGATCTACCAGGTAGGTCTTGCGGCCCAGACGCACGCCCTGGTGCACCAGCGCGAGCAGGAAAAACAATCCCATGCTCAAGGGCAACAGCCACTGGCTACCGGTATAGCTGAGAATGCTCGCGCCCGCGCACAACAAAGCCGTTACCCCTGCCGTCAATAGCAGCACCGCTCGGCTGCTGGTATCGGCAAACTTGCCCCAAAACGGGCCGCTGAGCAGGCTGGCGATGCCGCTGAGCGCGACAAACCAGCCCAAATTCGCCAGGCTGCCCTGTGCATCGCTTTGCCTGGCGAGCAAGATAAAGTAGGGCGCCGCCAGCCCGGAGCTCATCATCAGGCTGCGCACAATTACGAAGCGGCGGAATGGCGGGTCTTGCTGCAGCAGGGCCAGGCTGGCAAAGGCCTCGCGCAGCGCATTGCCACCGCCCTCGGTCGCGCCAGGGTACTCGTTCACCACTCCATAGGCCAGGCTGGCGAGCAACCAGCATCCGCTCGCCGCTACCAATAACCATATGTATTGCTCGGTGCCGGCGCGGAATTCCACCAGCAGTGCGATGCCGATGCCGATCGTGATTAAACCGGCGGCACTTGCGCTGTACCCGCCGATCCGGCCGCGCCGGGTCTTTGGAATGGTCTTGCCGAGCACGTCTTTGGAGGCCACCGAGCAGATCCCGCGCGCCAGGCTGAATAGTATGAGCAGCGCAATAAAGATCCAGCCCGCCGTGCTGCCCCGGAAGAAGAGGGCGGTTATCGCCATGCCGGCGATGGCGAGCGACTGTAGCAGGCAACCTGCGACAAAAAACCATTTGCGCACTGCATAGCCGCGCAATACGCCTCCGATAAGCAATTGCGGGAGCAGCGAGCCGGACTCGCGCACGGGTACCAGCAAACCGGTAAAAAAGGCCGGTACGCCCAGGCCGCTGAAGAGCCAGGGCAATACGATCTTGGGGCTGGACAGCGCATCGCCCAGTTTGGTGAAAAACTGGGCGAGCAATATGGCAAAAAAATTGCCGGGGACTTCGCGGCATGCCTCTTCGGAAATGTCCTTGCAGACGCGAGCGTCTTCTTCGTCCGCCAGGAATTCGTATAGTTTATCGGCGCCAACCGCCATCATGACTCCCGTTGTTTTCGATCAGTGCTCTTCCACAGCAGACCCTCGACAGCCCGCAGGATAAACATCCGGTGGCTTGCAGGCAAGGATCGCGATTTGCGGGCCAGGGAATCCCGGCCAGGCGATGGTCTCCGAAAGCATTGATTATTTGGGTACGCGCGTTAGTTTTTTGGTATCTTTAGGAGGTGCGATGGGTTTGCATCCATGGTGGGCGGGCATGGCATGGCTGGCAGCCTCCCATTTAAAGATGCGAATTTCAATAAGAATACCTCATTACGGGACGGAGCGGGTTATGCCGAAAGATCATTATTTCAAGTCCATCGACGGGCTGGAGTTATATTACCGGGAATACGGGTCGCGACGCTCGGGAGGGCCGACACTGGTCTGCTTGCCCGGGTTGACCCGCAGTGGACTCGATTTCGAAGAATTGGCGCACTACCTGGAAACAAGGGACTTTCGGGTGATCTGCCCGGATTACCGCGGCCGCGGCAAATCTGCCTACGATACGAACTGGCGCAATTATTCTATACCCACCTACCTTGCCGATCTGCAGAACCTGCTATTTCGTGCCCAGGTATATCGCTTTGCATTGATTGGCGGGAGCCTGGGCGGCATGCTGGCGATGACGATAGCCGCCACCCAGCGGGCGATGGTGACGTCGGTCGTGCTCAATGATGTCGGGCCGGATCTTGACCCGGAGGGTTTTGCAACGCTGCCCG
>CAMYKE010000013.1:0-14418 GCA_947258895.1 uncultured Pseudomonadales bacterium
TTTGATTTAAATGGTGGGCCGTGAAGGGTTCGCCCGCTACTGCAGGGCGAACGCCAGCCTCTTCGTATTTATGAAAAAAAGAGCGCTGGCCGGAATAGTCCTGCGAGCTCGTCACGAGCGAATTGTGCTTCTTGACAAATGGGTTACAGAGTATTCCGGGCACATAGGTTACACAATAGGGTTTTTGGAGGGGGACTCCCGATGCCCTGGAAAGAGTGTAATGCTTTGGACGAACGACTCAGATTTGTAGCTCGCCGAAATCAAGGCCCATAAACCGCTTGTATAGGTAGACGAGGGCATTGAGACCCGTGCGTTGCGTGTTGATCGAGCAACATAGGGTGTTGGACGAAGCCGCTGGCGCCGGGCGTCCCAAAGCTCGTTACGGTCCTTTTGGGCCGCCGCTGAGCGCATGCGTTATGTGCTTAGCTCAGTAGTGATATCGTAGCTGCGCTATGAGAATGGACTCTTGATAAATTTTATAAACAATTCGATGCTCATCGTTGATTCGACGAGACCAATACCCAGAAAGAGCATGTTGCAGTGCTTCAGGTTTGCCAATTCCTTCAAAACGCTCTCGCTTAATGTCTTTTATTAGAACATTAATGCGTTTAAGTATTTTCTTATCAGTTTTTTGCCAATATAGGTAATCTTCCCATGCCTTTTCTGCAAAAATTAATTTCACTCAATCAATTCCTTTTCTTGTCCTTTTCCATCTTCAAGCTCGGCAATCGACTCAATCAGGCGTCGCGTATTCTTAGGGCTTCGCAAAAGGTAAGCGGTTTCTTCCAGCGCCTGGTAGTCATCCATCGAAATCATAACTACTGCGCCTTCGCCCTTGCGTGTGATAGCAATAGGGGCGTGGTCTTCGCACACCTGCTTCATAGTTTTGGCGAGGTTGCTACGCGCGGCGGTATAGCTTATGCTTTCCATTTTCTTTATCCTGTACATGTACATAAATATGTACGCATTGTATCAGCACATAAACAAGGCGTGCAAGCGGGGCAAAGCACTGCGCGCTTTGCTGCTTCACTAAGCGGTATGTGTTTAAAACAACAAATGCATGAATGAGGGTAGATTGTGATACAGCTTTCCGTGAGCATTGATGTCTCAAACTTGAAGCAAGCTGAAACCTTTTATATTGGAGCGCTCGGATGTAAAAAGTTGAGAGATCAAGGTGAAGGTATGTCGATAATTTCAACTGAAAATTGCGACATATATTTACAAGAAAAAGAGGCAGGAACAAAACCAATTCCATCAGATGCGGTTGAGCGTGATTATGCTCGCCATTGGACACCTGTTCATTTGGACTTCCTTACTGAAAATATCGATGAAATTGTTGAAAAAATACTTCAATTAGGTGGGCAACATGAAGGAGGTGAAAGTGGTGATTGGGGCTCTATTGCATATTGTGCAGACCCATTCGGTAATGGGTTTTGTTTGATCAATGAATAGACACATAGCAATGGGCTCCATGGGGCGATCCGCTTCGCTACGCACCCCGGAGCCCAGGCGCTATGAATATGCAAGGAGAAATAATGACTAGGATTCTGTTGGCAATATTCTTTATGTCGACCTTGGCAGGTTGTGATGCTGTCAGTGATATGAAGGAGATGTTTAAGAAACAAGAGATTGTCCAAGAAGCTATAAAAGAAAAGTACGGTTGGGAATCTCAAGTTGGTTTCAAAATGCATAATGGAGTGCTAACCCGGGTCACCCTGGTGCTCAACGCCGATGATGTAAGGGAAGAAAAAGTATCAAGGTTGGATAATATTGCTAGAGAGGTGATAGAGTCCTCATTCAAAAGTGAGCCTCAGGCAATTTTTATTCAAATTGCCAGTGTGCCGCGCAAGAAGTCATAACAAGGCGCTGCCAGGGACTTGCCTACGCTGCGTTTCGGCAAGCCCCACAGCGCGGCGTCAAGCATTCAGCATGAAAATAAGGATAAATTGAAGGTGGTCAAAGATATATTTATTAAAAATTCCAGGTACGACGGCATTAGGCCGGTAAATATATATTTTATGCGTTTAATTTACGTCTTGATGTTTTTTGTTTTAGGAACAGATGTGTGGGGCTATATCCTATCTCATTCAGGGAATTGGAATGAAAATGAAGCCGTGGCATGGAGTGTCTGGGCTGCCTTTTCCACTATAGCCCTCCTGGGAATATTTCGAACGGTTCAAATGATACCTATTCTACTTTTAGAGATTTTTTACAAAGCGTTGTGGCTTATATTGGTAGCCTATCCGCTTTGGAGGTCCGGTGAGTTCAATGGATCCGGTGTTGAAGAAACAACTTTTGCATTCATACTCGTTGTGTTGCCTGTTTTGGCTGTTCCGTGGGGCTACGTTGTAAGTCGGTATATATTCGGGAAGCAATTTGCTTAACAAGCGGCTCCACGCGGATGCCCAAACCTCCGCTGTTTTTGTGGTTTCGCTACACTACACTCTAGCACATACACCTCTCCGGCTTGGCGGCTGGTGAGTCGGGCATTCACTGCCCGAATGTTTGCACTTATCGAAGTGGCACTATAGTATCACTTTATGAAGATAGAATTGGTTACCACGTTAAAGCGTCAGGCCACGAAAATCCTGGCGGAACTACATGCGTCTAAAGAGCCCGTGCTCATTACTGAGCACGGCCAGCCTTCAGCTTATTTGGTTGATGTAGATGACTACGAACTGATGCAAGCTCGAATGGCATTGCTAGAGGGACTAGCTAAGGGAGAGGCTGCCTTCTCGGAGGGTCGTGTTGTTTCCCATGCTCAAGCCAGGGAACGAATGAGTAAATGGCTCAAATAATATGGACGGAACCTGCTCTATACGAATTGAATGAGATTGCTGAATTTATTGCATTAGATAAATTTTCTGCTGCACAAAACCTGGTTCAATCTGTAATTGAGCGGGTTGAGCAACTCAAGGACCAGCCCAAGTCTGGCCGTAATCCGCCAGAGCTCCCTCGAAATTCAATTTATAGAGAGGTTGCTGTTGGCCCATGCCGGGTTTTCTATCGCATTGAAAAGTCTAAGGTCATAATTATCCATGTCATGCGCAGTGAGCGTGTTCTGCGTAAATTTATTTTGGAAGACCGTGCTTAAACCAGCGGTTAACAAGTCAATGCAATTCGCAGCTATTCGCTGCCGGACTCGCTACGCATTTATTCGCCTCATTTTTTCTCCAGTGTATAGTTCACTAAGCCTGATTTTTATGTTGAGTACGAAAGTTGTACTACCCAGCCTGATGCAAATAAGCCAAGACCAAATATAGTATGTGTTATGAGGCTCTGCAGTCGTGCAGAGGCCGGGTGTTGTGTCCTGGAGGCGGCAATACCGGCACCCATACCTGGCTGCATGAGAAAAAAGGGTGCTGCAACTGTGCCTATGCCAACTGCCAGCGCGGGGCCAATCGTTGGGTTGTGAAGCCATGAGTCCCCCCAAATGCTAATTAGCACGGCAGCGAAGGCAGTGCCTATCAGGTAGTGCGCTGTCCACCCTATGATATGTTCTCCGCGCATGAGAGAAGATGCCGCAATCGAGTCATGACGAAATTGCCCGTGAGCCATGTGGGCTATCCAGCGTCCCACCATCCCATAGTTTGGAGGAGGGATGCCGAGCAATAGTTTGCGTGCGATACCCCACAAGTCCGTCACTGCAGTAGCTCCAATACCGATTAATAATATGGATAGTAGATTGTCCATAACTCTCTCCCTTGTTTGTCCTGATTTCGAACTGATGATATGGAGCGGCTGGCGTTGATAGCATTAGGGCGAACTGCGGGTTTTTCACTAGACGAGATCGCACGCATGATAGGGTCTGACGGAAAGCCAAATATTGACAGAGAGTTGCTGGCGAGTAAGGCTGATGAGCTTGATAAGACCATTCAAAAGCTGATAACGATGCGCAATGGTCTTCGGCATGCGGCCGATTGTTCTGCGCCAAGCCATATGGAATGTCCAAAGTTCCGTCGCCTGCTAGGACTAGCTGCACATGGAGCGATTACTCGTAATGGCACTGGGAAGCTGCAACCAAAGCGGTGCTCTACCAAGGTGTTACATCGGACAAGCGGGTGAACGCGGCATTCGGCAAAAACAAAGGAGAATATCCAAATGTCTTCAGAGAAATCGAGGAAAGAAATATGGGAGGAGTGGAATGATCTACTAAATATACCTCCTGCGGAACTGGAAGCCTGGCTACAAACAGAAGATAGCCAGAGCGTAGGAGATTCAACGGACGGTGAATCAACTGGACACAAGTCAGGTCGTAAAATAGTACAAATAAAACGAACCCGAAAAGAGGATCTGACCGACGATCAATGGGCCCATATGGCCAAAGTAATTGGCTACATCAAAAGACATTGTGCGCAAGGCGGCCCACGAGAAGATGTAACAAATAGTCCCTGGCGATTTTCTTTAATGAACTGGGGGCATGACCCGTTAAAAGAAGCTTGAACCAGTTACATAAAGATTATTTTTATCGAGGAGCGATAGCATGCATGAAGCATATCAAACGAACACCAAAGTTCAGTGGGACTGGGGTGACGGAACTGCCGAAGGGAATGTCCGGGAAGTCTTCAGAGAGGAAATAACAAAAACCATAAAAGGCACAAAAGTGACAAGGAATGGTAGTGACGATAACCCAGCATATTTTATCGAGCAACTGGATGGGGACAAAGTTCTCAAGTTACACTCGGAAATACGCAAAAGCACATAATGATGTTGTTTAACTATAAGGCGCAACAGACGACTAAATCCCCACTACGTGATCATTTGGCTATTGATTTGCGTCCTGAACTGAACCAGAAATTGCAATTAAAATTGACTCATAAAAGAACTTTCGAGTGACACAGAAATAAGACGTTAAGCGCTCTGCGCGCGGGTTCGTCTCGCATGCAAATATATGGTCGATATGGATCAATATTCACTGCAATTCAACACGTCATAGGCAAAATCCACAACATAGCTATGCTTTTCAAGATACGCGCCAATGTTCTCGCAAATGTCGCGGTTATCTTCGACAATCAACACTCTAATCGGCGCCGCACCAAGCACGTTTGCCATCTGCCGCTACTCCTTACCAGCCGTAATCCAGTCGCAGACCAATAAGCGGCTCGGCTTCGTTATCGTCTTCCACTTCAATGCCGCGGCGGTAGTCAAATTCGGTGTCGTCGCTCGACGACGCTGACGTTACGTTGATGACATCGAGAAAGGCTGTTACATCTATGGGGCCAAATGCGCGCCGATAGTCAACGCGAAGGTTTAACAAGGCGGAACTGCTTTTGCGACCGACATTGCGCTCAGTGATCTCTTTCGAGTAGCGTAACGGTTGTCCGGCTCCCAACACGTCTGAGTGAATAATAAAGTTGTCGTCTGGCCTGCCGGAAAGATATTTGTAGCGCCCGGCGACCTTCCAGCGGTCGCTGATTTCCCAGGTCAGGCCGAGGGTGGCGACATGCTTGCGGCTGAATTCGGCGTCTACGTCACCGCGACCGTCTTTCCGGTCGACTTCAGCATCGTTGTAAGAGTAAGTTGCGGTAGCGTAAAGGCCTTCGCGAAGCGTACCGATAGCCACGATGTCGACGCCGTACGATGTGCCGTCACCAATGTTGGCAAACGTACCGCTTGCCCGATCAAGATCTACCACTAGGTCGTCGAGGTTTTGATAATAGGCCTCCGTTAATACCGACCAATTGTTGTTCGGGAAATATTTTAAACCGACACTACCATGCGTGATTTTTTCGGTCTTAAGGTCGTTTGACTCGTTAGCGGCAAGCTCTAAAAACCGTGGCGAC
The DNA here is from genome assembly GCA_947258895.1 of uncultured Pseudomonadales bacterium. The sequence continues at coordinate 5,784 of CAMYKE010000013.1, forward strand.
TGATGAAAGAGTCCTGCGGTCGCAAAATATCTAACCGTTTTACTCGGCTGCCAGTTGACGCTGAATCTGGGCGACGCGAAGCTTTCGTCGGCAAAACCGTCCCGTTCGACCCGTAAGCCAGTGCCAAAATCCCAATCACCGAGTTCAAAAACTTGATCTACGTAGCCAGCATAGCCCGTTTCTTTCTGGCTTATTGAAGAGTTGATGTTCTCGGGAGTCAGCACAATAAAACGCTGTTCGGGGTCTGGTCTAAAGTCATCGTCGTCGTAGATAAATCGGTTCCAATCGCCATCTAAGACAGTGTTGTAGTCCAGTTCAATTTGCGTTATTCGAACACCGGCACTGAACACACCCCATTGATTCACTGTCTCAAAATCGCTTCGCCAGCCGATCTCCGTTTCATCTTCACCGATGGTAATAATGTCCTCCCGCACCGGAAAACTAGACGCGGGCGATCCTGCTGGTACGAGATCAGGAAATGCTTCACCCTCTGAACTAATCTTGTCGCTTGAGCGGTAGTAAACCTTGTTGGTCCAGACAGCTTTTTCACCGATTAATGATCGCAATGTCAGACCATACAAATCACTATCTTGTTCAGAATCTTGAAGCGCAGCATCTTCAAAATTGGGCGATTCGAAAACGTGAGTCACGTCGCGAGTATAGTCCTCGTGTGTATCCATCAGTAGAATTTCAAATGTGTTATTCTGATTGATTGGTATGACCGACTTTACGATGATATCTCTTAAGACAGGCTCCCCAATGTCTAGTTCTTCAATAGTTTCAAACAAAGCACCGAAGTCCAGTCGTCGAGCAGAAACGAGCAAAGTAGCGTCTTCGGTGATACCGATAGGGCCGTCGTAACCAACTTCATAACCCGCAAGGTCGAGGCGCAGACTTGCTGACGGGCTTGGATTGCCATCGGCGACTTCCAGTTTGAGTAGCGACGCAGCACGGCCACCATAAGCCGCCCCCCAACCACCCGGTGAGAACTCTGCTCCGCTGATAACGTTCGGTGCGAAAATCGAGAAACGGCCACCACCACCGACATCTTCCTCTTCACCCAGTGTCGCATCAAAGTGCACCGCTTTATCAAAGGGAAAGTCATCAACGAATAACAAATTATCTCTTGGGCCACGGCCGCGTACGCTAAAGCTCGCGAATTCACTGGCGGATGCCAAGCCAGGTAAACCGTCCAGCGCGAGGAGCGGATCTGCACCACCGCCAACAGCACTTCGCAACGCTTCTCTGTCGAGATAGGTGCTAGAAGCTGATGCAAATGCATCAGCTTGCTGCCCTACGACCACCACTTTCTCAATTGCCACTTCTCTAAGTTCGAATTCAATCTTGATATTTTTTCGCGTAACCACGCGTACGCTTGGCTCATACACTGAAGCGAACCCGCTTTTAGATACGTTCACCGAGTAGAGACCGGGGTCGAGCTGTTCAACGACGATACGACCTTGGGTGTCGGTTTCTACAGATCGCGTGGAATTGGTTTCCCGTTCCTTGATCGTGATCTGCACGGTTGATAGTGGCCGGTCAGTATATTGATCTTTGACTATGACAGTCAGCGCACCGGGCGCCTCTGCTGCGTGGGTAAAAAGTGGAAAGCAAACAACGAGCGCCCACAGAGTCAACCATGATACCTTTCTTAATTGTCTGCTCATATTGCTATTCTCCAAAAAACGACCGTATTTATTTGATGAAACGCTGGAAGGTTAGCAAAGCCAATGTGACTAAAAAGTCGCTAAAATGTGAAAGCTATATCAGAGCCCGGATGCCTGCAGCCTTTTCAACTCTGGAATATACCGGCACCATGCTATGTAACGGGGGTATAAGAAGAATAAATGTCCTGTTGGCCGTACGCAAGCAAACACCGACCCTGGCTTTCGGCCCCTTTGTTGTCTCTTTCTAGTTGCTCTGGGTGAAGATCAATCTGATTTGCCCTGGCTTTAGCCTGAACAGCACCGCTTGGACGGCTGACCCGCGAACGGGATTCCACCAGGCTCGCAGTGGCGAAGGGAAATGTTAATCGAATAGCCTCATCACCGGTGGCGCACGTTCCGGCGGCAGTTCGTGCGGCTGAATGCCGACTTGAAAGGATTCCTTCTGTTTCAAGTGTTTTAGAATATGTGCGATCACAGCCGGGTCTTCGATACTGGCGATTACCCTGACCTTCCCGCCACAACGCTCACAGGTTTCGATGTCGATATTGAAAACCCGCTTCAGTCGTTGCATCAATGTTATTGCCAAGGATGGCATGTATGCCGGTTTTGCAGGAGCAAAAACCGGCCATGGCTCCATGCCTCTCTTCAGCAGTCTTTTCCAGCCAAGAGTTCGTTCCTGTGTATTGCTGCGATCCTTTCCCCCGCTTAGCCGGGGTTACCTGAATTCGGTACTTGCTATTGGGGGCGAACACACCATGAAACCGCGTCAGGTTAACGCGGGGTTTGGGCACCAAGGCCGCCAGCTTTGCGATGAAATCCAGGGGTTCGAAGATGACGTGCAAGGACGCACTAATGCCGCGGGCGCATGGATGCGCTAGAGCGGCCACATGGGTTGTCCCATCCCGGTAGGGCGTCTTGAGCTGGTAACGAATCTTTCCGTTTGGAGTCAGTGCCAGACGTTTTTCGGATACGGCCGGCCTGCTGATATATCGACATCAAAAAAGGGGTCCATCAAAAAAGCAAAAAAGGGGTCGGTGACAAACGAGAGTATTTCTCATTTGTCACCGACCCCTTTGTGGAGGCTCTTGTTTGGCTTAACCCTGTGATAGATAGGTAGTCAATTTAGAATGCAAATCAACAAGGTCTGCAATTGGCCGACTCGGCTGTAGATATGTAGGTATAGGAAAGCGGACGCTAAAACACTGGTGTCCACCCAACTTAGTTAATCCATTCCGCTCCGATTGATAGTGGATATGACGACAACTACCTTTCGGTTGGAGCCACGACGACGTCAGTATAGTGACACCGGTCAAGGCTAATGACGAAACAGGTTAATTCACATTAGGGCGAACTCAAGGCCCGGTTAGAGTGTGGCGCGACATGTGTTGTGTTGTCGCAGACACCCACTTAAGGCTGTTGGGTGGCCGCCACCTATCTGATCGCAGGGCCCCGTTTTTGCCTTGGTGCGATGGGCCGGGAAATTCCGTAACCACCTGTTTGTAAGCCGCTTTTTTTACTTATTGATTTTTGGCATGTTTGTTGCTCCGTTCCGCTAAGGGTGAAACACCCTATCAATGCAGGGCAATCCCAAGAGCCCCGCAATCAACTACATATTGGAGGCCCACAACCATGACCACAGTTTTGAAACAACATCCGGCATCGTGCCAACTGCTCTTCGTCGCGCTCTTTCTGGCCTGCGTCGCCGCAAGCGGCTGGGTGGCAGCGGCGGACAAGAAGTCCTATCCGGCGCAGATGTGCCAGGAACGCGGCAGTGGCGAGACAGGAGATATTAATCGCAGCCAGTATCGGTTGGCGCGGACAGCCAACTCAACGGGCTTCAATGGTGGCTGGGTAATCTGTCCCATTGTCCGTGACACGTTCAGCGGCAGCTGGGGAAATCCCGCTCCCGGACTCAGTGTTGACGTTTACGTCAACGATCAGCACCCTCTGGAAATCGAATGCTCCCTGGTCTTCCAGAACTACAATGGTTCGAGCATCCGTTACAGCAACGCCAAAAGTAATGGGTATGGTTCCCAAGTACTGAGAATGTCGCTAAACCATGCACACGGTGTATATCAGCTGATGTGTAAGTTACCACAGCACGGAAATCCCTTCGGCTACACACGATTTCACTCCTACGTGGTGAACGAGTAAACGATGAATAGGTTCTGGCAAATTGTATTTGTGTTGGCGGTAGGCATAGTTTTCTCTCTTGCTTACCGACCCGGTTATGAAGAAGCGGGCTCGCTTGAAATGGTGGCCCCTCCAGCTGCGTCTGCAGCTTCCCTGTCGTCCGGAGTCTCTTCGGCTCTGCAACACAGCGTGTCTAAACTGGAGCGCGATATCGACGCCCTGCGTCAGGAACTACGTGCGGTCAGCGCGGGCGCTGCGAAACAAACGGACATCATACGGCATGGAGGCGACCCTGAAGAGTCTCTCCCGGCTTCGCACGACGAGGAGCTCGGTGCGTTCGAATACCAGGAACAAATACTGGCTGATCGCCTCGACCTGGCACTGGTGACGAGTCAAAGTGCCAGAAATGTCGAGGCCGAAGAGAGCCTCGAGAACGCGGTTGTCTCGTTAGCACTGGAGGGGACCGAGGTTGTCGGTATCGAGTGCGGCGACGACTTCTGTCGCGCGGAGTTGCGGCATGATGACGCCGAGTCCCAAATGCAGGCAGCGGAACAGATACCATTTCACTCACCCTTCAATACCGATGGGATGATCCGTTTCGTCGAAGGTAATTACGGGCCCGAAACCGTCATTTATGTCGCCCACCAGGGCGTGCAGTTATCCGCGCTGTCTGATTAATGATCAGCGCGGGAGAGACAAAATAACCGCAGGTCTTGGTAGAGATAGGGATAGCCGCGAGTATAGAGTCGACCATAGCTTTATTTAATGTTTATTTACCAATAAGTTGTATGGGAGACCGTAGCGCCACGTGTAGCAAATCGCTTAACGGTGCATTTCTGAGTTGCAGGAAATTAACGCATAGGAGTCACCTATGTGACCGGAATAGACCCTATGGTAAATGGTGGGCCGTGAAGGACTCGAACCTTCGGCCAATGGATTATGAGTCGGCCAATAGTTAATTTAATATATATTTTTCAATAAGTTACAGGGGCGTTCGTAGCGCCTATTGCAGTAACGCGCGTAACAATGCATTACTCAGTTACGAGAAAATTACGTGCGATTACGTCTAAGGGGCCATCGGCCTGAGACAAAAATAACGGCGCAACGCCTGGCTTCAACTCTGGAATAAACACAAATCAAAGACCTGACTCTAACCCCTGCTCAATCAGGGTCCGTGCGGTGCGGGAATGGCGGTAACCGCCACTATGCGGACTTTTAAGGAATTGATAACATTGTATTCGTTATTGAATGATGAAGGGGCTTCTCTCTTGGAAGCGGACACTTATATTAATCAAAAAAATCCCTCCGTCACCTTTTTTTAACGCGTAGGTTATTTTGGTGTAAACTGGACGGTTAGAATGCGGGTTCTAACGGACTGTTTCAAAGCAAACGAAAGTTGGGAAAAGCAGAGGGTTTTAGCATGGCAATCGGGGTAGAGCATTCCAGCGAGCTACAAGAAATCAAGTCAGCCATCGAAGACCATTTTGGAATGTGCCCGTCATTTTTTTCCTTGGCCGCAGATTCCCCGCCAGTGGTTGAGAATCTATTTATGCAGGCGAAATTCGCTTACCTCGACGCGCCTTTTCCATCGCTATTCAAAGAGGAGCTCTTCGCCTATTTATCACGCTTTTGCTTGGTGCCCTACTGCATGCTTCGCCATTCGGCGTTTCTTATTAAGCGCCCGGCGGGGGATCAGGAAAGTGCAACTCTAGGCCCTGCCGATGTCGTGGCGTTGCTCCGTACGCCATTGCCAACTACTGAACAGTTTGAATCCTACCTCGATGTCATAAGGCACACTGAAGGCCAGTTAAAGGGGGGATGGGTCAGGGGCTCGGAGCTCGAAAAAGCAGTCTTCTTCGGCGGTGTATCCATGTTCTTGAAGGCAGGGCCGTACTCCGATTTTAGAACCGAATTGCGCAGGTTTCTTGGCCCGGAACACTATTATCGTTTTGGCATCTTGCTCGCCTTTGTTAATACTGCTCACTTTTGGACGGAATTGTACGAAACCTTGAGTTTTGAACCGGATGTCGATGAACTGCTGCTTGCTGAGGAACCTGAGCTGGCCTCCTGGTTAGTGGACTACCGAAATATTGTTGCTCGAGAACGGGAATCCATTGCCAATGCCTAGTTCAAGAATAAAGGTGACGGAGGGATTAATTTTTAGGTATCGACGGCGCCAGACTCGATTGACATAACAATCCAGCAGATTAAAACTAGCACCTGACTGTCCGCTTTTTGGGGTCAGTTTATCTGAACTGAGTTGATCTGATAAATATAAAATTCATCGATAGCACGAAGGACCGCTGATAGGACACTGCGGGCTTTTCCCATTCAGGAAAGTTTGTTATTTAGCGCTGATCTGCAAAGGCAGGACCGGGTCGCCTGCCGCCGATTCATTTAAGGGCGGGATATGCCCGCCCAGGAACTCCTGCAAACGGCCAACAGGAGACCATCAAGGAACTGGCTGTAAATGGTAGCTGTCGAAATCGCTGTACAGCCGGTTACGCACCACCTAAGAGGCGGTAGCGGCTGTACGAAATCAGTACGCCTGCTGCCCGGTAAATTTCGAACGCGTCGTAAGCAAATTGTCGCTGCAAATCCTGGCTAGATGTTCTCCGAAACGAACGTGCCGCGGCTGTTTTGGAGTTTGAGCGTAATAAAATTCGTGCCGGTGGAGTACGCTTCGTTTACCGCATCCCAGTGGCAGCGCATGACGCGTGCCACCGCTCTCAGGTCCTGACTCTGGATCTTGAGAACGCTGCCAGGCGGGAGCGGCTGTGCGCACAGAAATCGCATGCCTGTGGGAGACAGGTCCACAATCCTGCCCTGAAAGGAATCGTCTCCCGGCCACTCTGTCCAAAACGTGATGTGCGCCTGATGATGTATTCGCCGCGCTCTATGTAGCCCGTTTTTTGCCATTAAGAGTTGCATGGACGTCAGCGGGCTACCACAGACCCTGCATTCGCTCAGATCCTGGTAACAATCGCGGCTACTGCTCTCTGTGTGGCAGAACGCACAGGCGAGCAATCTGGCTGAGGTATCGAACGCTGGTGTTCGAGCAGCCCGAGACAGCTTTGCTGCGCCACGCTCATAAAACCGCGCATGCGCCTTCCCCGAACTGCTATCATTGGCTTGCCTCGCCGCCGACGCTGAGTTCTCTTTCGCGCGTGTTTTTTTTCGGGCATGGGGGCCGACGGTAGACTTTTGCTGTGTTTGTTCTCGATCGTAAGCTGCGCGTTTCAGCGAATCTGAAAGCACCGCATAAGCTTCGTTGATAAGCGTCGCGTTCCACTCATCCCCACCAAGATCGGGGTGGTATTTTAGCTTTTGCATGAGCGCGCGATAACTTGCCTTTATCACCTGTACGGGAGCATCCGGCTGGACTTGCAGCAGGCGATAATAGTTCCGCCGATTCTTGATGCGTGTACGACGCGCTTTAACACTCATGGGGACTGTTAAAGCACCATTTACGCCAATACGCTTATTCTTATTTATTTCAATAGGTTATAAGAATTCAGGTTAATTTTTTTATCGATATGAGTGACAAATTCTGTCACTTACTGGCTTGAGGGCGGCCCTTTTTCTGCCGGTAGTGACTGTAATGATTGCTCATTGCATCCGTCCAGCGAGCTATTTCAACAACTCAAAATGCTTCTCTTACACAAAAAGGATGTGTACTAATCCCCGATTATTGACACAATTCGGATGACCGTTGTCGAGAGCTAATGGATCAGTCGGTTTGGGCTCGGTACCTGTTTGGCATCTGCTCATCGAATGCCAGCAAGCAGGACCATCCGCCGGTTGATTGAATTTCCGGAGGCCGGCTTCGGCAGTAGACGCCACGATCCGGATGACACGGTGATACAATTTCAATTGACGCAAAGCGACCCACTTTTGCCGCTCAAAATAACAGAGTAGTGGGGAGAGTCGGTGCACCGGCAAACAAGCGGTTATGGCTAAGGCTACCCGTTGACCGGGCTATTCTATATATAAAGGTGTTGGCGCCGCGACTCCAGGAGCAGCGGTGCTGACTGTCTGTGTTATCCAGAAGGAACTACTCATATGCTGCAATTACTTCTTGGTCTTGTGTTGTTCCTCGGCATGCACTCTATATCCATCATAGCGTTGCCGGTACGGGACCGGCTTGCCGCAAAAAGCGAAGTAGGATGGAAGCTGGTGTACAGCGCCATCTCTCTCATTGGCCTCATTCTCATGTCAAGAGGTTACGCGGACCTGAGGCTCACACCCACGATTCTCTATGTGGCGCCCATCTGGCTTTACCACGCTGCAGCGTTTCTCTTGCTACCCACTTTCGTCCTCCTTCTTGCGCCCTACTTTCCGGGGCGGATTAGTAGCGTCACGAAACACCCACAGCTCATTGCTGTGAAGCTTTGGGCCGTGTCGCATTTGTTGGTAAATGGCACGTTAGCCGATACGTTGTTGTTTGGATCATTTCTGTTATGGGCCATAGCAGATCGCATCTCTATGGAGCGTCGGTCTGCTCGCGCGATCCCGGCCGTACCGGAGTCGAAAGCGAACGATGCCATCGCGGTGGTGCTCGGCCTGAGCGCATATGCTGCAACTGTTTTCTGGCTCCACGAAATGCTGTTCGGCGCAAGACCGCTCGTCTATTGATTTTGACGATTCGCGTGAGCGCCCACTCCGTTGCCTCCTCACCAATGACCCGCAGTGCAGATACGAAAACCTGGGTGTGCGTAAAACACCTGCGTGTCGGCGGTATCCTTGGTGGGGCATTGCCTTGCGCCTGCTGGGGACGGTGAATTCTTCAACGCTGTAGCATGCGTCAATACATTTAAGATTAATATATATTTGGC
>CAMYKE010000013.1:14444-21834 GCA_947258895.1 uncultured Pseudomonadales bacterium
TATTTGGCTAAAATATATACTATCAGACATGATGGATACGGCTGAACTTGAACGCACCGATGCGACAGAAAAATATGAGACCCGCGAATACTGGTCGAGCCTCATCAAAATGAGCCTGTCGAAATTCTTCGTCCTGTGCGCTCTGAGCGATAAAGCCATGCATGGATATGAAATCTCTAAAATCGTGGATGGCATGACAAACGGGTGTTGTGCGCCAACCCCGGGTTCGCTGTACCCCTTGCTGAAGGAATTTGAAACTGGTGGGTATGTGACCAGCATCACAGATATTGTGAATGGTCGCCACAGGAAGATTTACACCATCACGGATCGTGGCCGGCGAGCATTCGCAGTGGCCGTAGATGCCTGGACTGAGGTTGGAGAATGCGTCGAAGCAGGCGCAAAAAGTGCATGCAACCCAGGGGAGTGTTGCTAGCCCTCCCCCTTTTTTAGCTATCAATATTACCCTTAGATATATTGAAGGGCAAGGAGTGTAATATGTCGGATGTGAATCACATTTATCGTGTTGCCATTTTAGGTGGCGGCCCGATTGGTCTGTCTGCCGCGGCCCATCTGAGCGAACGTGGCAGCGATTTCATTGTTCTGGAAAAGGGACCAGAAGTCGGACATGCCATTCGCCAATGGGGACATGTCCGGGTGTTTTCGCCCTGGAAGTACAATATTGATGCGGCGGCTCGGCGCATTCTGGAAAAAGCCGGATGGGCGCCGCCGTCCGGCGACCAATTGCCCACCGGTCATGAGTTCATTGACCAGTATCTCAAGCCCCTGGCGGACTGTCCGGAAATCGCCCCGAGACTGCGTTTCAACGCCAATATTGTCTCTGTCGGCCGGATGAATCTCGACAAGGTGCGAAGCCGGTCACGCGAAGACCAGCCCTTTGAAATCCGCCTTGAAGATGGTGGCCGGTATTTCGCCTCTGCAGTCATTGACGCGACCGGAACCTGGTTTTCGCCAAATCCAATGGGTTCCGGCGGATATCCGGCGCTTGGTGAGGAAGACACCGAACAATCGATCACGTATGGCATTCCCGATATACAAGGGCGGGACAAAGCGCGCTTTTCCGGAAAAACCGTCATGGTGGTCGGGGCAGGCTATTCGGCCATCAACTGTGTCGTCGATCTGGTCAATCTCAGCGAAGACGTCACAGAAACCACGATCGTCTGGGCCATGCGCCGAGAAAATCCCGATACGGCCTTTGGCGGTGAGGCCGATGATGCGCTGCCCGCTCGCGGTGCGCTGGGGGCTAAGGCCAGAAAGCTGGTGGTCAGCGGAGCCGTCGAACTGCTGACCCCTTTCATGATTGAACGTGTCGAGCCTTTCGGGAACAAGCTCATGGTGAGCGGATTTCTTTCAGGCGGACTGCACAGGGTGGAAGTTGATGAGGTTATCGTCACCACCGGTTTCCGGCCCGATCTGGAAATGATCCGGGAAATCAGGACCGAGTTCGATCCGTGGCTTGAGACCACACCTGCACTCGCGCCCCTGATTGATCCGAACGTCCATGGTTGCGGGACCGTGCGCCCGCATGGCTACAAGGAACTGTCTCACCCCGAACAGGATTTCTATGTCATCGGATCGAAAAGCTATGGCCGCGCGCCGACCTATCTGCTGGCAACCGGATTTGAACAGGCCCGCTCGGTTGTCGCTGCTTTGTCGGGCGATTTCGCGGCGGCTGATGAAGTTCAGCTCAACCTTCCGGAAACAGGTGTTTGCGGTGTGTCAAAACCTGCGGCTGCGTCAACTCCCGCGGCCGGGACGGTCGCAGTCGTTGCCGAGGTGGAGGCCGACGCAGGATGCTGCGGCGGTCCGGCGCCTGAAGGGGTTGATGCCTGCTGCGTCAGGGACGCAGATGCCAAGACTGCGGGAGAAGCAGGCTGCGGATGCAGTGATTCACCGCCAGAAGAAGAACCGCTCGAGCGGGTTGCCGCGGGGTCCTGTTGTTGAGCCATTCTTCAATCCGCCAATACGTAACCACCAATCGAGACTGCCGTAAGACAGTCTCCGAGCCCGTTTATATCACGGCAATGTCTCTGACACAGCTCGTCAGCTTGGGTATCCTGTTTAATGCGATCAGCGCCCTGGCCGTCCCCATGCAGAACGCCGAAGGCTGAAGCCGCGCCGCCATTTTATCGGGTCCGGCTGTGGGCCTCTGTGTCGCTGCCCTGTGCGCGCCCTTTGTGGGACGCGCGATCGAAGCTGATCGCGCCCCTATTCTATTTTCCGGCGGCACGCTTCTGGGCGTCGCCTCACTGCTGCTTTGGTCGCTTGCGTCCTCGATTGAGGTCTTCATCCTCTCCTGGATCGGCATCGGCATCGCACAGGCCGCAACGCTGGTTCTGGAGTTACTGGGAACATTGCGTTTTGGACGCATGAGCGGGCTTCTTGCCGCGCCTCAGACCCTTATGAAAGCCGCGTTGCCAGTAACCGCAGGCTTGCTCTGGTCCGCAGGAAACAATTACAGCGCCGTGATTGTGCTGCTGTCCATTATGGTACTGACCAGTTTGACAATGGTCGTTGCCGCCCGGCTTGCCAGCCATAATCGAGCGCCGGGCACATGAGATTGCGCATTCAGGATGTCAATCGTGCGGGGACAAATTTGGCTTTTTCTGGCGCAAACCGAAGGGTGATTCGACTTTTTTTCAGACAGTGGTATCTGCGGCTCAACATCTACCCCACGGATTCACTTTTGCACTCAGCTTACTGAGTCGGGACCGAGTGACCATTGTCGAGGTCGCACCAGGCGGCGGGGCACAGGTATTGACACTGAAGTGGTTGCTGCGATCCCGGTACTTCAAATAGACCTGCAGCGGATAACCGGAATTCACGGCATACGTATCGGGAGAGATGTCATGAAGGAGCGCGTCAATGTATCGAATTCGCCGCTCCTGGCAGCCGGTACCATGGAAGACCCCATGCTGGTCCGTATTGCACTTTTCACGCTCGCCTGAGGTGTTGAAATCTTCATTGGCGACCCGCAATTATCTGCCGTGGACGTCCCCGGGGAGATCGAGCATCGTTTGCTGGGCACCGGAGCGACTGTGCTGCCGCTGTTTGTTGCGTTGGCGGAACTCCAGATGGTTTCTCTTCAGCCGCGGTTGCCACAGGCCGGGCTTTCAGGTGTTAATTCACCGATACGACCAGAACGACCCAAACCGGAAGTTGGTGTACTTACACTAGCCTACAGATTTGGCTGAGCCCAGCGCATTGTCTCCTGTGAACCCAAAGACCAAACTCTGTACTGCACTCGCAGTGCCGCTCGAGCTTTTATTCTGATCCCAAATAGTCAGGCGAGCTTTAATTCGAATCCATTGGCTCAGAAATTGACAGTGATCGCGTTTTTGCTAGTTTTATCTATGTCCGTCGTTAATCTCTGGGCTAACTGGTATCGATCGTTTAATAAGGATTTAGTGAATGGCAAACCCGAATCAGGCGCCCGCTGCCGAAGCGCTGTTGACGATGTTTCCTTGCATTGGTTGCGGGAGAGAGTTGCATATCACCGCGAACGCGTGTCCGGGTTGTGGAGCGTCCCAGCGATCTCGCAGGTACAAGTCCAGGGGCATCGCCGCGTTGTATGCGTTTTTTCTCGGCGCTTTCGGTGGCCACCGATTCTACCTGGGAAAATGGTGGGGGCTCCTTTACCTGTTGTTTTTCTGGACCGGGATTCCAGGCTTAATAGCGTTTGGCGAAATGATTGTTTTCCTGGTGAGAGATCAAAACTGGTGGGATGAGAAGTACAATGAGGGCCGACCTGCAGGGCCGAACAACAAAGCCGGAGCGGGCAGTATTGCCGTATTGGCTATTCTCGGGCTAACAATATTTGTTGCCATCGCCGGGATATTGGCCGCCATTGCGATCCCGGCTTACCATGAATATATGGTACGGGCTAAAGTGGCCGCCGTGATGGTCGAAACGCAGCAACACCGTGACCTGGTAGTGGAATTTGCGAGACAGCATAGATTGTTTCCCGACAGCAACATAATGCTGGGTATTGATGAGCCAACGATTCTCGCCGGTGGACATCAGCTCCTGGTAGACGAAGGCGCCGTGACTATTATTTTCTCAAGCACTGAGCCGTCTCTCGGGGGCAAGACGTTTGTTCTGGAGCCTACAAGGATGGGTGAAGGAATTAGCTGGAGCTGTCATGGTGGCACATTAGAGTACCTGTATAAGCCTGCCCGCTGTAGACAGTAAGAGGCTGTTCTCTCAGGGGAGGCAGCTCCCGGACTGCAGGATACCATTCCATTGACGACTCCAGGCAGCGGGTAAGCGCATAATATTTGGGGCCAATGAAAAATGGAATGACCTCATTTGGCCGGAAGCATCGGCAACCAGGGACGACGAATCAACCAAATCTCCATGACCGAAATTGCCTGTATACCATGTGCAACCCCTTTCAGGGTCAAGCCGAAAAGTTTCGAACCTGCAAGACGTTACTGGAGTAACTGACACCATGCGAGCGACTCTTGCGTCACGCGTGTTGAGTACATTCGTTTTCGTCGCGAGTTGTGGCCAGGCAGATGATCAGAACGACAGCGCGGCTGCCGCCTGTGTTTCGGCTGGACCAAATGGCTCGGACGCCTTGACTGCTGCGGCGCGTGAAGATCTCGACAGATTGGTCAGTGGTGATGCCGAGCTGAGGCGCAACGCTCTGGCCGAAGTCGCACTGGAATTCTCTTCGGGTGCAACGAAAGCGCAAGGCAAGTACAGCAACTATGGCGACGCACTTCTTCCCGTCTTGCATCGTGTGATACTTGATCTGAACGACCCGCACGCTGACGACGCGATCGAGGCGATATTCTGGATGGGGACGGTCAATCAGTTGCGTTTGGAGGTGGGCCGGACCGCCGCTGACGATGTCCGTCGGCGGGAGGTAATTGAAGAGCTTGATAAAGTCTGCCACTACCCGGTTCCGAGCCATTATGCTCCATTGCAAGAGGCGCTGATTCAGGCACTCAGCCACAGCACAGATCGCGAAGCAAGGTACTGGGCCGCATTGTCATTGGCTGAGGCGTTCGAGCCAGTTGCAGAAATTGAACAGGTATTGGCGACCCGATTCCCTCTCGAGAAACGTAATCCTGAAGTGCAGTCCGCCATCCTCGGCAGTCTATCGAAAATTGCCGATCGGTATGATGTATCCCGAACAACGGAACTGCAAATCATCGAAGCGCTTGCATCGCCGAATGCGGAAGTTCGGCGGATTGCCTTGCAAATTGTCAAACGTCATCAATACGACGGCGCGATGGAGGGGCTACTAAAGGGCATGACGTCAGTCTCGAACGCTTATGAGCTAAGCGAGCGATTTGGCGCGCTCGCGCTACTCGGCCCGTTTGATGCGGCACAGATCGCCAGAATTGAGGTCTCACTTGAAGCTTGGACGGCCGGGATCGAAAACGAGCAAATCAGGGACGAGGTGGAGAATGGAGTACGGTCAACGATTCAGAGGTTGAAGTACGCGTTGACTGATGCAGAACACCAATTTGGCCTTGTTGAAGTCGACGAAAGTTCAATCCTGCTTCATACCGCAAATCGCGGGCTGATGCCCGGCACGCAAGCTGCCATCGTAAACACCGGTACCGTTCTTATAGTGGCCACGCAAGCGGATAGTGAACACGAAGCCTCGGACCATGTAAAAATTGGCTCATTTCCGGTTGTTAGCTATTACCTTGCAACAATGACCAACACGCTACCGCCTAGGCGGATTGACAATCGAATTGCCTACATTCTCACGGATTCTCCCGACTTCGCGTTTTCCGACCTGGTGCATTCAAGTTGCCGATCCAGCGAGGGAGTTCACCACTCAATCTGGTCCACGGGCGACCCGGGACGGATTCGCGCGTGGTCTGCGTACCAACATCTGGGGTACAGCGTGGAGCCGAGTTGCGCCGATGAAGACCTGGCGGAGTAGAGATGAACTATAACGGATGGCCCAACACCGAGCGATTTCCCCGAATTCCGGAAGTCCGCTTCTGCCTGAATGGGGGATTGGGCTCATGGTTCTGAAAGCGTGATGTATGTCTGTTCGCAGGTGCAGATTCAATCGCTGGCTGGCCAATTTACCGCAGGCTGGTATCGGCAACAGGCGCCACTGAGCTGCCATGGAAAAAATGCCAGTCGAACGGGAAGTAGCATCCATATTCCCCGAAAGGGTTCTTACGGTCTAGTGCGCTGCATAGGAATTGGTATCCAGATTGGCATGTGTATACATCATGGAGGTTTTCTTCTTCTACTGTCCGAGCCGGCGTCGAATAGATGCTGCGTCAGCGTCAGGAGATGACCTGCAATCACCATTAGCATTCACAATGGGGTCTCGTTACGCGGTACATCCTCATTGCAGAAACCGTTAGTAACCATTTTTTTTAAGAAAATAATGACACAATTTGAGAAATTGATAAAACCAACTAACGGGGCCGAAGGGTCACGTTGGTTGGCTGTTAAGATGATATGAGACGTATCTTCGCCAGGTCGGCACCAGGACTCATTCTCGCGACAACAGGTTTTTATTATGCCTGGAGTTGGCTGTACGTAGATTCATGTTTCGATGCCGGAGGAATGATGCATGACGGTAAGTGTCTGACAGCCACTCTCGAAGACACCACTATTGTCCTCACTGCACCACTAATCAGTATGGCTGGAATTTTTACCGGGGTTTGCATGTTTGGCTCCAACTTTTTATTGGGCAAGATTACAGGGCGGAGCTAACAGTGATTTACGAAAGGAACCTGACAAGTAATCTACACCATGGACCCTGATGCCATCGCGCTTAGAGAGTATATGAGCGATATCTCCGGGAAAGCATACTGCGCTGGTTGGGTGGAACACCTGGAATATGCGTTGTGGTGGGCAATAGTAAACGGGCCAATGAAATATGGCCGATATGAAATCACACAGAACGACATCGAAACGCTCCGGAAACTATGCCGGAGATGCGAGGGGTGGATCTACTTTGACGATGACAAAGGAGGAGAGTCCTGGACGTCGCTTGCAGACTGGCAAGACAGATTCAATCGAAACGTTGAACTGGTAAAAATGGAATGACCATGATCTCTAACCAGCGTGGCCGGATAGCTCACTTCATTCGCGGGACTCCGTGCTCTGCACGTCGCCCCTGCCAAAGGCTTTAATAATGCCTGCTTTATTGCATCGTCCGACGACAGGATTATCGATCCGAATGACTGCAAAGCGGGCCCTGCCGCTGTTCAGAATCACGGTATGCGTAATCGACAGTAGACACTACCATGCAGACGATCAGGTGTCACAAGGCAGACAGCTCCAAAAGTAACCAACGCGGATGTCTATTAGGTAACCTTGGATCCTGAATTCTCGTGCTCGGCCACGAGAACGACGCAGTGTGTGCTCGCAACCGGTTCTGCCC
>CAMYKE010000013.1:21879-29426 GCA_947258895.1 uncultured Pseudomonadales bacterium
CGCCGCGATGAAGCGGCGATCACGGCACTGTGCAATAATCACGGCAACGCAGTAATTCCGCTGGTCATCGATCTGCTTGACCCCAGGAGCTGTGCTACGTTGATGCCGCAAATCCTGAAGCAGGCAGGCCAGCTCGACATTTTTCACGCCAATGCCGGTATCTATCTCGGCGGAGACCTTGTCGATGCCAGCACGGACGCGATCGACAGGATGCTGAACCTCAATGTCAACGTGGTTATGAAAAACGTTCGTGATGTCCTGCCACATATGATCGAGCGTGGCACAGGCGACATTGTGGTTACAAGTTCCTTGGCAGCCCATTTTCCAGTGCCGTGGGAACCGGTCTACGCATCCTCCAAATGGGCAATAGACTGCTTCGTCCAGACTGTACGCCGCCAGGTATTCAAGCACGGCATTCGAGTCGGCTCGATTTCGCCGGGTCCGGTTCTCAGTGCGCTTCTCGCCGATTGGCCCAAAGAAAAATTGAAGGAGGCAAAGGAATCAGGCAGCCTGCTTGAAGCAAGCGAGGTGGCCAACGTAATCATGTTTATGCTAACACGGCCACGCGGGATGACTATCCGGGACGTGGTCATGCTGCCCACCAATTTCGACCTCTAGATGTGGCCCCATCACTTTGAACGGTATAAGCTAACGTCTGTTGCCGGGATAAGGACCCTGCCGTAGTTCAACAGATCAATAACCGGAATTGACTGTAGCCGCACTACCACACTTCACACATCCGAGAATGAGCCTCCATTACGTGCTCACAACCCCTAAGTGGACATTCGACTAAACCACAAAATTTCTCTTTCAAATAGACAATTGATGCAAGTCATTATCCTTCGATTAGACGTCCGTATATTTAATCACAGATGAAAGGAATTCAAAAATGCCGGAAGCGACGCACCCCAATATGTCTCTGCTGATGAGACTTGATCTTCAAAATCTAGATGCTTGTAAAAATGTCTTTGCAGACAATTTCATCTGGCATTATTTCAATCCAAGACTGCCCGAACTGGAAGGTGATCATTGCGGTATTGAGGGTTTGAAGGGCTTTTTCGCAAAGCTGAATGAGAGAACACATGGTGGTTTTCAGGTGAACGTGATTGATACGCATCCTGCGGGGGATGAGCTTGTTGTCACTCAGGTGTGCAATCGTATAGCGTTAGAAGGCAACACCTTTGAATTTGATGCTGTCGTTGTCTGGCGAATCGTTAACGGTAAATTTACCGAAGCGTGGGACATTCCAGCAGTTAACACAATGCGACCTATACAGAATCGTTAACTTTGGCCAGTTTTTTTGCCAGGCATCATTTCTGCACGTTGAATGATCTTCTGTGTACCTCTGTCAATCACACCCATCCCTGACCCGGTTAATCGGCTGGCTTGGATGTTAACGGGCTGTTCCCTCGACTGCCGTACAATTGGTAGAAATGCAGCGTTACCGCACCGACACCCAGCAACAACACGATTAAAAACGCCAAACCACCGATAACCGGTATCGAACCGATTATCAGCAGTAACAGGGCGGCAGCGACTATAGACCATGCACGTATCCACTTCGAATCATCCGGCACCTTACCGATTCGACGAAACCCTGCGTCCCCAATCCAGATTATGCCGACCAACAACCCTGCAATGAGAGCAACGATGTACAACGCCAGCACGATAAGCGCCAATGGTATCCCGAGAATGGAAACAAGTAACATCAATACTAAAAACGGTGTCACAAATAAGACCAGTAGCCCCAGGACTAACGGCCTAAACGGCGCCGCCTGTAACTGTTGTGCCACCGTCGCAGACAAGCGCGGGTAGATCAGGAACAACGCCATCGCGGAAGCGGCTAAGCTCAAGAAAAGCACCAAATTGCCAGCGAAATCGGTTCCCCAGTCATCGAAATCGCCAAAGTCGGTCTCGTGCCAGTCTACTACACCTTCGATGACAGCACCCTCGCGCACAACAGCTTCCTTCGGCGCTGAATAGGTCAGGTTTCCCTTTATGACCGCACTTGGCCCAATCTCGATGGACTCTGCGTGAAGTTCCACATCACCACCGATCATGCCAGTTAAAATAATTTTTTTGCCTGCCGCCCTCAACTCACGGCTTACGCTGCCAGCCACTGTGACAGTTTCGCCGGCAAGCCAGGCTCGACCACCGACCGTACTGCCGGATTCAAGTGACACTGAACCACCGGCAATAATCGCGTCATCACCGACGTTACCGACTATCGCGACTGAACCGCCTGCGGAGCGGATATCGTCATTGACGTTGGCCGTGATACTTACCGTGCCTCCCGCCGCCAGCACATCCCCTGACACAGTGTTGACGATGTTTACACTGCCACCCGCTGCTACCACATCACCGTCGACATCGGCCAACACCTGTACAGTGGCTCCGGCCAGGTAGAGATCTTCCGGAACCTGGCCGCTTTTCGTCACAGCAAGTCCACCGGCTTGCGCGAACAAAGGCCCGGTTGAAAACACCACCAAAAGCATAAGAATCGTACCAATACCGACTTTAGGTGCCCTCATTATCGTTTTCCTGCAGTAGTTAACGTATCGCCAGTGAAGTAACATTTCTATCGCCGAGACATGCCATTTAAGCAAATGACAAAAACTTTCCTCTGATACTCATCAGTTTCATCGTCGTTTCTTAATCATAGAATGCATGACTAATTCGCGAATCAAGGGTTTGTTGCGACATGAAAAGAATTGACGTTCGTCATCATGCATTTCCTGAAAGGTATGTCCGTGCCTTGAAAGGGTGCGGGGTCAACAACAGCATGGGAGTCGATTTTCCAGCATTGACTCCACA
Source organism: uncultured Pseudomonadales bacterium (assembly GCA_947258895.1). Next base: position 24,694 of record CAMYKE010000013.1, read on the forward strand.
GGTATCGCTTAGGCAGATGGATAGGAATTAGATACAGACCGCCATGCTGTCGATTACTGCGCCTGGCGTATATTTTCCCGGCATAAAGTTTCCTGACGGTTTCCCCAGGGAATTCGCCCGCCCAGGAAACGAGACATTAGCTGATGCCAGGAAGAAGCATACCGATGCTCAATAGCAAGAGTGAGATTGACAAAATCGCCTTCGCGCTCGATAGGTCGGGTAATCCATCCCTACAAAAAACCGCCACCAGTTTCCCAGCAGCGGATTTGTATGTGGTTGAGGCTAAGTGAGAGTGTGGTCAAAAATGGGAGCTGACGTTGCAATCACTATACCCCCGGTCGGTGACCAGGCTTTTTTACGTCCGTAATGTAGATACAGGTTAGAGGTCATAACCCCGTTCGTTATGCATCCTGATATCCAGGCCCTCCGTTTCCTCGTCTCCGGTTACCCGCAGCGCAGTTATGAAACCGACGACTTTCAGTATTACGAATGTCATGACGGCCGTATACGAAAAGGTGGCCAATACGCCGATCAATTGCACACCCACCTGCGAGCCGATGGACACGTCACCAAGCCCCTGGCCACTGAATATTCCCAACTGGCTGGAGGCAAATACCCCGGCCAGGATCGTACCGAGTATGCCACCGACGCCGTGCACCGGGAAGACATCGAGCGAGTCGTCTATCCTCAGCACCTGCTTGAGGGTCATCGTTGCGAAAAAACAGAGGGCGCCGGCGCTCACCCCGATTACCAGCGCGCCGGCAGGGCCGACAAACCCGGATGCGGGAGTAATGGTACCCAGCCCGGCTACCATTCCGGTAACGATGCCCAGGGCGCTCGGTTTGCCGAACCGGATCCATTCAACAATCATCCACGTGAAGGCCCCCGCCGCGGCAGAAATATGGGTGACCAGCATTGCCATGGCCGCATCGCCATTGGCGGCCAGCGCGCTGCCACCATTGAAACCAAACCAGCCGACCCAGAGCATACCTGCGCCTGTGAGTGACATCGTCATGTTGTGCGGGGGCATTGCCACGGTCGGGAACCCGTTCCGATTGCCCAACACCAGCGCACATACCAGTGCAGCGACACCGGCGGTGATATGCACCACCGTTCCACCGGCAAAATCCAGCAGGCCCATTTCCCCCAGCCAGCCTCCGCCCCATACCCAATGGGTAATCGGCGCATAGACGACCAGCGACCAGAGCGCTGAAAATAGCAACACGGCAGCGAAGTTCATACGCTCAGCGAAACCACCGACGATCAGCGCGGGCGTAATAATCGCGAAGGTCAACTGGAACAGGGAAAACGCAGATTCCGGGATATCACCGGACATGGATTCTTCAAAAACCCCTGCCATAAACATTTTGCTGAACCCGCCCATGAACGCGCCACCCTCCGAAAAGGCGATGCTATAGCCCACTACAAACCACAGGATCGTGACCAGGCAAGTTATGGCAAAACACTGCATCAGGACGCTGAGCACGTTTTTACTGCGCACGAGTCCAGCATAAAACAGCGATAACCCCGGAATCGTCATGAACAGCACCAGCGCCGTTGAAGTCAGGATCCAGGATGTGGCACTTGCGTCCAGCCCCTCGGCCACAGCCATGCCAGGCAACACTATCGACGTAAGCAGAAGTAATAAGGGAGATTTTTTCGGCATTATCCTTTTCCCGTAAAGTTTTTTGTTATGAATCTTGTCAGCTATGCACTTTTATTGCAGCGACCTCTATCCACTTCGTCACCGGAAAAAGCGCTGCGGATGATATCACATTACGCCCGGCGCACGCACGTGTTAGCGACGGCAACGCCCCGCTGAAAGCGCCGCGTTATCTCAGCCCGGGAGTGGCTCCAGCAACAACTGATCGCCAACACTAAGGGTCACGCCCGCGCCGTGCAGCACCAGTGCATTCTGGCCGAAAAAGGCGCCTTCCTGGCCGGGTGCGGTGTTCAGCGCGCGCAAACTCGCCAACGGCTCGAGCGAAGGATCCTTGGCGGCCGTCCGCTGGTTAATCGTAGTCACGATGCAGCGCTCGGACGGGTCGCACAACTGAATGGCAAAATCCCCGCGAGCGCCGCGCAGCAGCGCCTGCTGATACTCGTCAAACGCGGCCAGCCCCCCTATCACGATATTGGGTCGAAAGCGGTCCATCGGCACGGCGTTCGCCCCGGTTTGTCGCAAGTGCTCGTTCAACGCAGCCAGAGACGCGACATTGGTAACCAGCAGGGGCGCTGCGTCGGCAAATTCGGTGGTGTTCCCGGCGCCGAATCGATCGGGACTGGACTGTGGCCGCAGGCCATCTCCCGGCATGCGCACGAGTCGCAGCGGGTGCATGGACTGCAGAGTGTCGGTGAGCCAACGCGAAACGGTCTCACCCTCATCGAGCGCCGCCACCCGGTCGCGCCAGATCGTGACCTCGACCCGCTCCACGTGCTGCTCCGATGCCTCCGTAGTCCGCGCAACCTCGATCCGGCTGCCAGCGTCACCGCCCGACAACACCAGTTCCCGCTCTGTAAGGCTAACGGAGATTCGCGCCAGGCCGGGAAGTTGTCGCTGTGTCACCATCCGGCCGTTGGGCATTACGATCATCCAGTGACGATCCCAGGCAAGGCCAGTGGGGGTCAACACCGCGCGTTCGAGATCGAGTCCCCGCAAACCCTTGACGGGATAGTGATGTAAACCGACTACTTCGATCGCCACGTTGCCAGCCTGTGAGGTTGTAGCTGCATTCCAGTTCGGATCTGTCGAGCGACCCGATTGCCCAGGCCGCATACTATTCCCACTACTCCTCTTCCGCAGCCCGATGTGCGGCAAAGGCTTCCATCTGCTCCGGCGTCGCGGGAGTCTGGTACTTCTCTTTCCATTCCCCGTAGGGCATCCCGTAGACAATTTCCCGGGCCTGCTCGTAATCCATCTCAATGCCCCGCTCTTCGGCGGCGCCACGATACCACTTGCTCAGGCAATTGCGGCAAAAACCGGCTACCGTCATCAATTCAATATTCTGCACGTCCTTGCGTTCATCCAGGTGTTGCACCAGGCGTCTAAAGGCGGCCGCTTCCAGTTCGGTTTGGGTAGTCAAGTCCATAATATATTCCTAATTTAGCAGTTGTTCGAAAGTCAGCGTGTCCAGCGGGTCACCCTGGCTGATTTGCGTGGCGACTGGCACCACCGCCAGCGCAGTCGCCCAGGCAAGCGAGGACACAACGCCGGAATCCTGGTTGGCAAACGCTTGCAATCGCTCATTCCCGGCGGCGTCGTGCTCAATCCTCACCCGCAGGTACTCCTGGCGGCTGGCATTTGCCGGGCGAGAGAACCCCGCCGCGATTCGCCGGGGCAACGGCTGCTGCCACGGTTGCCCCTGCAGCGCCAACAAAAAGGGTCGCACCAGGATCAGGAAAGTGACAAAGACGGAAACCGGGTTACCGGGCAAGCCGAACCAGGGGACGCCGCAGATATGACCATAGGCCAGGGGCTTGCCCGGTTTGATAGCCAGTCGCCAGATGGAGAGCTCGCCCAACTGTTCGACTGCCGGCCGGACATGATCCTCCTCGCCGACCGAAACCCCACCACAGGTAATTACCACATCGGCAACTTCTGCCGCTGTCTCCAGGCACTGAATGGTGGCCTGCAGGTCATCGGCAACGCTCCTGGCCAGCACCAGTTCACAGCCAAGACGGTGTAACAGCCCCTGCACGGTCACGTGATTGGAATTGTAAATCTGCCCGGCATGCAACTCCGCGCCCGGCTCAACCAGTTCGCTGCCTGTCGACACCACCGCCACGCGCAGGCGACGAAACACCGGGACCTCGGCGATACCGATAGCCGCGAGCAAGCCTAGGTGGGCCGGCTGCAAACGCTCGCCTCTCGCCACCACCCGCGCATTGCGCTGCACATCCTGGCCGCGCAACCGCACGTTGGCGCCTGCCTCGATATCCGGAGGCAGCGTTACGCGCCCGCCCGCCACCGTGCAATCTTCCTGGATCACGACGGTATCCGCGCCTGCAGGCATCCGGCCGCCGGTAAAGATGCGCGCCGCGCTGCCCGGTTGCAGGGGTGCGGGCGCGGTCCCGGCAGGAATACGCTGGCTGATCGGCACGGTAACCGCGGACGTTGCGGAGAGATCGGCGAAAGCTACCGCGTACCCATCCATCGCGCTGTTGTCGGCAGGAGGAACATCGATCGCCGCAAACTGGTCCGCGGCCAAAACCCGCCCCAACGCCTGCTCCAGGGACAGGGTTTCCGTGACTGTTAGTGGCCGAGCTGCGCTGCGCAATTGAGAAAGCGCGGTATCGATAGGCAGTAGTGACATGACGACGGGGTTGCGCTCCGATGGCTGGAAGTGACTGGTTGCTAAAAGGGGCCGTCAGTCGCCCGTTGTTTCCGCTTGCAAACAGGTAGCGAAGTTACAGGGCTGATGACGATTATCCAGCTGCTCGCTGATGATCGCCTCCCACGCCGTTCGGCAGGCGTTGGTTGACCCCGGCAGGCAGAAAATCATGGTGCGGTTCGCCAGTCCGGCGGTGGCTCGCGATTGTACCGTGGAGCTGCCCACCTCCCGATACGAAACCTGGCGGTATAGTTCTCCAAAGCCCACCACTTCCTTGTCGAATAACGGTAGCACCGCTTCGGGAGTGCTGTCGCGGTTCGAGAAGCCGGTGCCGCCGGTAATCAGGATGACCTGCACTTCCGGTGCGGCAATCCAGATCGAGACCGCCGCCCTGATCTTGTA
>CAMYKE010000014.1 GCA_947258895.1 uncultured Pseudomonadales bacterium
CGTGCCCCTCCACCAGAGCCCCGTCACGAAACTCAAGGGCGTGGGGGCCGCACTGGCGCAACGCCTTGCGAGGCACGATATTTGCACGCTCCAGGACCGCTTGTTTCATCTACCGGCGCGCTACCAGGATCGCTCGCGTATTACTCCCATCGGCGCGTTGCGGGAGGGCATGGAAGTGGTCGTGGAGGGAACCATCGCGCTGTGCGACGTAACATTGGGGAAGCGCCGCAGCTTGTTGTGCAAAATAGCGGACGGCACAGGCATAATTGGCGCCCGCTTTTATTACTTCAGCGCTGCGCAGCGGCAGCAGCTGCAGCGCGACCGCAAAATACGCTGTTTTGGCGGAGTGCGGCGCGGCGCGTCGGGCCTGGAGCTGTATCATCCCGAATACCGGGTCGCCACCGATACGCTGCCCGAGCTTGAGCAGGCCCTGACCCCCGTATATCCGACCACCGAGGGCCTCGGCCAGCCCAGGCTGAGGCAGCTGCTGGAACAAACGCTACACCTGCTAGACGGCGGGCGTGCACTACCTGAACTGCTGCCGGATAGCCTGTCACGGGTGCACCACCGGGCGGCCATCGGCGAAGTTCTGCAGTTCCTGCACAAACCGCCCGTTGCCTCGATTGTGCCAGCAGACCTGGAGCTGCTGTCGCAGCACCGCCATCCCGCGCAACGCCAGCTGGTGTTCGAGGAACTGGTCGCGCACCAGCTGAGCCTGCTAACACTGCGGGAAAAGAAAAAGCGGCTCACGGCTCCCCCGCTGGCTGCGAACGAGACACTGCGCAGCCGCTTCCTCGCGCAGCTACCGTTCCAATTGACTGCCGCCCAAAACCGCGTGGCCGGCGAGATCAGCGGTGACCTTGCTGAACCCCGGCCGATGTTACGACTGCTGCAGGGCGATGTCGGTTCCGGGAAGACAGTCATTGCCGCGCTGGCCGCGCTACAGGCCATCGCAGCGAACTTGCAGGTGGCGATCATGGCGCCTACCGAGATTCTGGCAGAACAGCACCTGCAAAGTTTTCAGCAGTGGCTCTCGCCGCTCGATATCGATATCTGCTGGCTTACCGGGCGCCTGAACAAGGTGCAGGCAGAGCAGGCGATCGACGATATAGGCAGCGGCAGGGCGCAGATCGCGATTGGCACCCACGCCCTGTTTCAGGACCGGGTGAGTTTTGCCAAACTCGGCCTGGTCATCATTGACGAGCAACACCGCTTTGGCGTGCACCAGCGACTCGCCTTGCGCGACAAGGGTGGGCAAGCGCAGCACCAGCCCCATCAATTGATCATGACTGCGACCCCGATTCCACGCACTCTGACCATGAGCGCCTACACTGACCTGGATTGCTCGGTCATCGATGAACTGCCTCCGGGGCGGTCGCCCGTCGAAACGGTGGTCATCGGCAACCAGCGGCGAGAAGAGGTGATTGATCGGGTGCAACGGGTCTGCGCCAGGAACAGCCAGGCCTATTGGGTATGCACCCTGATCGAAGAGTCCGAAGCGTTGCAATGCCAGGCCGCGGAAATTACAGCCTCCAGGCTCCGCGAACGCTTGCCGGATATCCGCATCGGGCTGGTCCATGGTCGACTCAAGGGCGATCAGAAAACCAGCGTGATGCGCGCTTTCCAGGCAGGTGAAATCGACATGCTGGTGGCAACCACGGTTATTGAGGTCGGCGTGGATGTGCCCAATGCGACGCTGATGATAATCGAGAATCCGGAACGCCTGGGTCTGGCGCAGCTCCACCAGCTCCGGGGCAGGATTGGCCGGGGCTCTGCCCAGGGCTATTGTGTGCTACTCTACCAGCCCGGCTTAAGTCAGGTCGCCAGGCGACGACTGGCTATATTGCGTGATCACCAGGACGGTTTCGTTATCGCCGAGAAGGATCTTGAGATACGGGGTCCGGGCGAGGTCCTTGGTACTCGCCAGGCCGGGCTGATGCGCTTCAAAATTGCGGACCTGGATCGCGACAAGTCGTTGCTTGGGCGCGCGCGTGAATGCGCACTGGCGTGTTTACGCCGCGATCCAGCGGCAAACAGCGCGCTGATCGCCCGTTGGCTTGGCAACAACACCGAGTACGGACAAGTATAAGACGCAACAAGAATGGGCAGAATCCCAGTCCCATACTAGACTGTAAGAAAATTGGTACTACTTTTCGGGAAACTGGTGAGACAAGAAATGGCAATCCCTCAATCCGTAGCTGACGTTCTGGACGATCTTGGCATCACGTACGAGGTGCTATCGGACGCTGACTGCGCCTCCGCCTGTGCTCCCGGGCAACCAGCGTCGATGCGCGCGCAACGGGCCCTGTTACTGCTGCTGCGCTACGAAAGAGAGACCTTGCAGGTACTCTGCTCCGATCAGACCCTGCTGGATGTAGATGCCCTGGCAGGCGACGACGCTGCTAAATATGACAGCGCCAGTAGCAAATTTATCGCTGATCTGCTGCGAATCCTCGACGTAGATGAGCTGCCCGCCGTGCCGCAACTACACTCGTTCAGCGCCCTGGTAGACCGCAATCTATTGGCAGCGGAGCAGGTTTTCATCGCCAGTGGTTTCAGCGACCGGGTCATCAGCCTGACCGCGAGCGAATTCGCCAAGCTGGTGCAGGGACTTGAAGTTACGGACTGCGCGGTCCCGCTGCACGGGATCACGCCCCGTCTCGGTGATGACGCAACCGACCGCGAGGAACTAAATGACGCCGTGCGCAATTACACCTCGCACCGCATCCAGAAAACCCTCACCGAAACCCTCGAAATACCGCCCCTGTCTCCGACCACCAAACGCATCATCGAACTCAGCGCAAATCCCGATGCCAATGCCGATAAGCTCGTAGCCATCGTGGAAGTCGATCCCAGCCTTGCTGCGCAGGTTGTTGGCTGGGCGGCATCCCCCTATTATTCAGCGCCGGGCACGATTAAATCCATTCATGATGCGGTAGTGCGCGTACTGGGATTCGACCTGGTAATGAACCTGGCGCTGGGCCTGTCGCTGGGTAACGCCCTGAAGATACCGGAGAACTGCCGGGAGGGAGTAACGGCCTACTGGCGCCAATCGGTTTACTGCGCGCTTACCATGGAAAAGCTCAACCAGTGCCTGCCCGCTGGCGAGCGAGGCATTCCCGGTATGACCTACCTCACCGGGCTGCTGAATAATTACGGTTACCTCATCCTGGGACACGTGTTCAAAGCCCACTGTGCGAAACTGTGCCGTTACCAGGCGGTAAACAGGCATGTCCTGCATATGCATATCGAGCATTTTCTGTTTGGAATCACCCGTGACCAGATGTGTGGACAATTAATGACCGCCTGGAACTTGCCGGCCGCCGTTGCCTCTGCCCTGCGCTTCCAGCATGCGCCGGACTATGAGGGCGAAGGCGCTGTACATGCAAATTTATGCTTTATCGCGAGACGCTTGCTGGCAGCCGAAGGCATCGGCGAACTCGCCGCCGCGTCCGTACCCGCCGGAATCTACGAGAGGATCGGCCTCAACCCCGACGACGCCGCGCTGATCATTACCGGCATGCAGGATATTGCTGACGATGTGGAGCGGATAGTTTCGATGTTTCCGGATTGATACGGCACGGCCGGACTCAGTATAATCCACCGCGGTTAGCCCAATACCGGAGGCAGTTGAAAAAATTGCTGGACGTAGCTGGTAACGGAACAACCATTCCCCGCACGCTGTGTCCTGTTGCGAAACACCACAGCAACGCTACATCCGCGATTATCGTATTGACAGAGTGCCGGCATGTCCATCATATCCACATTGAATTCTCAACTGGCCGATTATGGCCGTTTGCTGCGTATTGACAAGCCCATTGGCACGTACCTGCTGTTATGGCCGACGATGTGGGCTTTGTGGATCGCTGCGGAGGGATTTCCCGACCAGCACCTGTTGCTGGTGTTTGTGCTGGGAACGTTCCTGATGCGCTCGGCAGGGTGCGTAATCAATGACCTCACGGACAAGCGGTTTGATGCGCACGTGGCGCGCACCCGGGATCGCCCCCTCGCCACCGGGCGCGTCTCGAAACTGGAGGCGATTGCGCTGTTCCTGGTACTGGTTGCAATGGCCTTTTACCTGGTGTTGCTTACCAACGCCCTGACGGTCGCGTTTGCCGTACTTGCGCTGCTGGTGGCAGCCCTGTACCCGTTTATGAAACGCCTGACCTACATGCCGCAGGCAGTGCTCGGCGTGGCATTCTCAATGGGTATCCCGATGGCATTTGCGGCGCAAACCAGCACCGTGCCAAGCATTGCATGGCTGCTGTTCAGCGCCAATGTCCTGTGGACGGTGATGTATGACACCTTTTATGCGATGGTCGATCGGGACGACGACCTCAGGCTGGGCATCAAATCCAGTGCCATACTGTTTGGCGAGATGGACAGGCTGATAACGGGCATGCTGCAGGTGCTGGTACTGCTGAGCCTGGCGGCAGTGGGCCTGCGTTTACAACTGGGGCACTGGTATTTCGCGGCGCTGGGAGCCGCGGCGCTGTTCTTCGGCTACCAGCAATACCTGGTTAGGGACCGGTTGCGGGACCTGTGCTTTAACGCGTTCCTCAATAATCACTGGGTCGGACTGGTCGTTTTTATCGGTATCCTGCTTAGCTACGGCTACCGCTAGCCGCCGAATCGGTGAGATATGGCGGCTAGCAGTCCGCTGGAAGTATCCCTGGTGCAGAATACAAATTACTCCTCGAGCTTGATATCCACCATCAGCTCGTTCGCCAGGCGCTCCAGCTCCGCTTGCAGTTCGGCGAGCGATACCTGACGGGGTATACGCACCATCGCGTTGGCGATGAATAACTCCTCGCCCGACATCGACGCGCTTTGGCATTCGGTGTTAAGTTCTTCAACGTTTACCTGGTATTTCGCGAAAATTCGCGTGATATCACGCACAATACCTGGGCGATCCTGGCCTACCAGCTCCAGCGTAAATTCCCGATCAGCGCTCCTCTCGGTGCTCGCCATGCTGCTCAGCTCTGCGACTACCTGCAGTCCGGTGTCCTTCAGCGCGCCCAGATCGGCCAGTAACGCGTCCGCATCGGCCGTCGCTACCTCGATCAGCAGGATACCGGCGAACTTGCCGGCCAGCGAAGACATGCTGCTTTCCACCCAGTTGCCCCCATGCGCCGCGACCACCTGCGACAAGGATTCCACGATACCGGGCCGGTCTTCGCCGATCACCGTCAACACGACTGCACTCGTCATACGCTATTCTCCATGTGGGCCTGGCTCGGCCTCCGCCTGCCGGTAGTCGGCAATCGCGGGGCAGGAGCACACCAGATTGCGGTCGCCGAACACGTTATCGACGCGCCCGACCGGCGGCCAGTATTTGCTATCTCGCAGACCCGCCGCCGGGTAGGCAGCCTGACTGCGCGAGTAAGGGTGCGGCCACTCGTCCGCGGTCACCACCGCCGCCGTGTGCGGCGCACCCCTGAGCACATTGTCGGCTTCGTCGGCGCTGCCGTCGGCGAGTTGGCGAATCTCTTCACGAATGCCGATCATAGCCTCACAGAAGCGGTCGAGTTCCGCCAGCGATTCGCTCTCGGTCGGCTCGATCATCAGGGTACCAGCGACGGGAAATGACATCGTGGGGGCATGGAAACCATAGTCGATGAGGCGCTTGGCGACGTCATCGACGCTGATGCCGGTCTCTTCCCGGATCGGACGCAAGTCGATGATGCACTCGTGGGCAACCCGCCCGCCGGCGCCGCTATATAGCACCGGAAAGTGGGGTTTGAGTCGCTGTGCTATATAATTGGCGCTCAGAATCGCCACCTCGGTTGCGGTACGCAATCCGGCCGCCCCCATCATCTTGATATACATCCAGCTTATCGGCAGGATACCCGCGCTGCCAAAAGCCGCGGCAGAAACCGGGCCTACCGGAAACCTGGTGTCCCCGAGGCTCGCATGACCAGGCAGGAAGGGTGCCAGGTGGGCACCAACGGCCACCGGGCCCACGCCCGGGCCACCTCCGCCGTGGGGAATACAGAAGGTCTTGTGCAAGTTCAAATGCGATACATCACCACCGAATTGTCCCGGCTGACACACCCCGACCATCGCATTCAGGTTAGCCCCATCGATATAGACCTGCCCGCCATGCCGGTGGACGATATCGCAGACCTCGTTGATCCCGGCCTCAAACACGCCGTGGGTGCTGGGGTAGGTGACCATCACCGCAGCCAGGTTGGCGGCATGTTGCCGGGCTTTATCACGCAGATCCGCGAGGTCAACGTTCCCCTCCCGGTCACATTCGACCACGACCACCTGCATGGCGCACATCTGCGCCGAGGCGGGATTAGTGCCGTGCGCGGACATGGGAATCAGGCAAATATTGCGATGCCCCTCGCCACGACTTTCATGATACGCCCTGATCGCCAACAGGCCGGCATACTCTCCCTGGGAACCGGCATTGGGCTGCAGCGAGACCGCCGCGTAGCCGGTCACCTCGCACAGCATCTGTTCCAATTCGGAGATCAATTGCCGGTAGCCCTGCACCTGGTCGGCGGGCGCGAAGGGATGAATATTGGCAAACTCATCCCAGGTGACGGGAATCATTTCGGCCGCTGCATTCAGTTTCATGGTGCAGGAACCGAGCGGGATCATTGCCCGGTCTAGCGCGATATCCCGGTCGGCCAGCCTGCGGAGGTAACGCATCATCTCGGTCTCCGAGTGATAGCGATTAAACACCGGGTGGGATAACACCGGGTCGCTGCGCAACAGGCTTTGAGGAATGCGTGCGTCTGCCTGCGGTTCCTGGTCGGCGACCGTGAAGGCCACGGGCGCATCACCATTGAAGATCTGCCACAACATTGCAATGTCGGCAGGGGTCGTGGTTTCATCCAGCGCTATGCCCAACCGCTGTTCGCCCGCACGCCGCAAATTTGCCCCCTGCCGCGTCGCTCGCTCCAGGATTGCCGCGCTCGATGCACCGCAGTCCACGGTCAAGGTATCGAAACTGGTCGCCGCGGTGGCTGGTATTCCCAGCCGCTGCAGCCCGCTGGCCAACACGTTGGTAAGCCGAAAGACGCGCAGCGCAATGCGCCGCAGGCCCGCGGGCCCATGGTAGACCGCGTACATACTGGCCATGACCGCCAGCAATACCTGTGCGGTACAGATGTTCGAGGTCGCCTTCTCGCGGCGAATATGCTGCTCACGGGTTTGCAGCGCGAGACGGTAGGCCGGGTTGCCCTGGCTGTCCACAGAGACGCCTACGAGGCGACCCGGCATCCCCCGCTTGAGAGCGTCCCGGGTCGCCATGTAGGCGGCATGCGGTCCGCCGAAGCCAAACGGGATGCCGAAGCGTTGGCTGGAGCCAATCACCACATCGGCGCCGAGTTCTCCCGGCGACTTCAGCAACAGCAGGCTCAGCAGGTCTGCGGCCATCACCACCAGTGCCTTGCGCGCATGCAATGTACCGATTGTCTCGCGATAATCACGCACCTCGCCGTCAACGCCCGGATACTGTAACAGTGCACCAAAGCATTCCAGTTCGTCGAGATCAGTGTCGGGATCGCCTGTTATTAGCTCAAAACCCAGTGGCGCTGCGCGGGTCCTGAGGACGTCGATGGTCTGCGGCAGGCAGTCGGCCGCTACGAAAAACACATTGCTCTTCACCTTTGCGGATCGCTTGCACAGGGTCATCGCTTCGGCGGCGGCGGTCGCCTCATCGAGCAGCGAGGCGTTGGCCAGGTCCATACCGGTCAGGTCCATGACCATGGTCTGGAAATTGAGCATCGCCTCCAGGCGTCCCTGGGAAATTTCAGGCTGATAGGGCGTATACGCGGTATACCAGGCCGGGTTTTCGAGAATATTGCGACGAATCACGCTGGGGGTGTAGCAACCATAGTAACCCTGGCCAATAAACGATTTGAACGGCTTGTTGCGACGGGCAACGGCACGTAGCTGCGCCAGCGCATCCGCCTCCGGGTAGCCGTCCTCGAGGGAGAGCGCAGCACCGCTGCGAATCGTCGCGGGCACTACCTGTTCAACCAGTTCCTCCAGCGAGGCCAGGCCGAGGCTCGCGAGCATCTGCTCCTGCTCTGCCAGCGAAGGCCCGATATGGCGACGGCTGAACTCACGGTGGTCCCGTAATTCGGCGAGCGTGGCAGCCAGCCCTGGATTCTCTCCGCTTGCGGATGCGCCCGCTTCGCTCGCTTGCCCTGGCAGTGATTCCGGTTTGTGCACAGATCGCTTCCCCGGATCGCTCAGGATTCGTCTTCGACCAGGCTTTGGTAGCCCTGCTCATCGAGGAGACCGCTGACATCGATGTCCCCGGCTACACGGATTTTGAAAAACCAGCCCGCGCCCTGGGGATCCTGGTTCACCGTCTCCGGGGCATCGGCCAGGGCCTCGTTGACCGCCACTACCGTCCCGGCTACCGGCGCCTTGATCTCACCCGCTGCCTTGACGGATTCGATTACTGCCACCTCGTCGCCAACAGCAAACGCATCACCCTCGTCCGGCAGTTCAACGAACACGATGTCTCCCAGCTGACCCTGGGCGTGATCGGTAATACCTATGGTCACCACGTCGCCGTCTATTGCCAGCCATTCATGGTCAGCCGTGAATTTCAGGTCACTCATCAGATTCTCCACTTAAAAACAATCAGTATTGTAACTCGCATTGCCGCACCGCCTCGCGATGGCAGGCGGGGGCTGTCGTCTCTAGTCGATACTATCCCCGGCGGGGACACGAGGCGCAAAATAGGTTCGGGACAGGCTAAACACCACCGGGCTCAGCAGGAGCAATGCGATCAGATTAGGAATCGCCATTAGTGCGTTGAGCGTGTCTGCCAGCAGCCAGACAAAATCCAGAGTCGCAATCGCGCCGACCGGAATAGCCAGCACCCAGGCTATGCGAAATGGCATGATGGCGCGCACCCCAAGCAGGAACTCGACACATTTTTCGCCGTATACACTCCAACCCAGGATCGTGGTAAATGCAAATACCGCCAGCGAAACGCTCACCAGGTACTCGCCGCCGGGGATAGAATTCGCGAACGCCAGCGCGGTCAGCGGAGCTCCCGATTCGCCGCTGGTCCACACCCCGGTCACAATAATCGCCAGTCCGGTGACGCTGCACACCAGGATAGTATCGATAAAGGTGCCCAGCATCGCCACCACGCCCTGCTGCACGGGGTCTTTGGTGCGCGCGGCGGCATGGGCGATGGGGGCGCTGCCTAATCCCGCCTCATTGGAAAACACCCCCCGCGCGACGCCAAAACGAATGGCGGCCCACACCGCCGCGCCGGCAAAACCACCGCTGGCAGCATGGCCGGTGAACGCGCTATCGATAATCAGCACCACGGTAGCAGGGATGTCGGTGATGTTCAGGGCCATAATCAGCAGTCCCGCCAGCAGATAGCTGATTGCCATAAACGGCACCAGCTTGCCCGCCACCCGGGCGATGCGCTCGATGCCACCCAGGATCACGGCGGCAGCCAGTACCGCCAGGACCACAGCCGTCGCCAGCCTGGGCGTGCCGAAGGCGCCATGGAGGGCATCCGCAACCGAGTTGGCCTGCACGGTATTGCCGATGCCAAAACCCGCAATTGCCCCGAACAGCGCAAAGGCGATTCCCAACCAGTGCCAGTTGGGGGATAAACCGTTCTTGATGTAGTACATCGGGCCACCCACGTACTGGCCCTTTGCATCCACCTCGCGGTACTTTACCGCCAGCACCGCCTCGGCATATTTGGTCGCCATCCCGACCAGTGCGGTGCACCACATCCAGAACAGCGCCCCGGGGCCACCCAGGAATATCGCCGTGGCCACGCCGGCAATATTCCCGGTGCCAATGGTCGCGGCGAGCGCCGTCATCAAGGCGTTGAACGATGTGATCTGGCCCTCGCCGGCGCCCCGACGACCTTGCCACAGCATGCGGAAGCCATAACCGAGCTTACCCAGCGGCAGCAATCGCAGCCCGATCATCAAAAACAGGCCGGTGCCGAGAATCAGTACCAGCATGGCCGGACCCCAGACCAGGCCGTTGAGTCGGGTTACCAGATCGGTTATCAGGGGCACAGTCAGATCCTGTTACCCGTCAATCGCTGCCGCGTTGCGGATGGTCCGCTCCCGGCTGCGCGAGCGATCGCCGTTCGCTCTCGACATGGCACGCTCAGCCATATACCGGGAATTTATTGCACAGGGTCAGTACCTGGTCGCGCACCCGATTGATTGTTTCTTCATTGCTGATATCGTCGATGATATCGCACATCCAGCCGGTCAGCAGCGTAGTCTCCTCTTCGCCGAAGCCGCGGGTAGTGATCGCCGGGGTGCCGACGCGCAAGCCGCTGGTGACAAAGGGAGATTGCGGGTCCCTGGGTACTGCGTTCTTGTTCACCGTGATGTTGGCTCGACCGAGTGCCGCATCAGCATCCTTGCCGGTGATACCCTTGTCGATCAGGTCGACCAGCATCAGGTGGTTTTCGGTGCCACCGGAAACGATCTTGTAGCCGCGCGCCATGAACACGCTGGCCATTACCTTGGCGTTGGTTATCACCTGCTGCTGGTAGGTCCTGAACTCCGGCAACAAGGCTTCCCTGAACGCGACCGCCTTGGCCGCGATCACATGCATCAGGGGGCCACCCTGCTGACCCGGGAACACCGACGAATTGAATTTCTTTTCCAGATCCGGATTGGCACGCGCCAGGATCAGGCCGCCGCGCGGGCCGCGCAGGGTTTTGTGGGTCGTCGTTGTTACCACATCGGCAATCGGCACGGGA
>CAMYKE010000015.1 GCA_947258895.1 uncultured Pseudomonadales bacterium
TGAGGTCCAGGTAGTGCACACTCGCCGCGGCAGCGGCTTCGGCAATCGCGGCATTGAGGAAAAACGGGCAGGCGCTGAGCACGGCGAACTTGCCCGCGAGCTCTGCCTGCAGCGCGCCGCCGTCCGTCACGTCGAGCACCACGGACCGCAGATTTGCGCTGCCGCGCAGGCGCGCCAGTTGCCGTGGATCCTGATCCGCGACGGTAACGCTATAGTCGCCCGTTGCCGCGAGCAACTCGCCAATGAGGTGACCGACTTTGCCGGCGCCTAAAACCAGGATGGGGTGCATGGTGTCCTCCTTACCGGGTCGGAATTAACCGATATGGAACCAGTTTAGGATCCTGATTGGTCAAAATGAATAATCAAACTCGCTATAATTCGTAATATTACTAAGCATAATGGTGTAAAATACGCCATTATGTTGATGGATGAACGAGATGAGGCGCTGCTCGCCCTGTTGCGTGACAACAGCCGGGCCTCCACGGCAGAACTGGCCCGCAAGCTGAGTTTGTCGCGCTCCACGGTCAAGGATCGCATCGCGCGGCTGGAACAGCGCGGCATCATCACTGGCTATACGGTTCGCTTCAGCACCGCCTACAGCGAAGGCCAGATCCAGGCCCATGTGATGATCAGCTCCGACCCCAAGCACACCGCCGCAATTATTCGCGCCCTGCGCGCGATGCCCGCGGTCCGCTCGCTGCACGCGGTCAATGGCATCTACGACATGATCGCTTTCGTCAGCGTGGCATCTACTCGCGAACTGGATGAGGCGCTCGACGCGATTGGCGCGGTAAATGGCGTGGATAAAACCCTTTCCTCCATCATCCTGTCGACCAAATTCGAGCGCTAGTCGGCAAACCGCACCGCTACTCTGCAGATCTCCGCCGTACAGTGGCTACTCACGCGATTTTCCATGCGGTAGCTACGCCACAATCTCTACCGTGCAGATTAGCAGAGCGAGATTGCTTCGCTTCGCTCGCAATGACAAAAAAATCGTTAGAGTAATCAGAGTTTCACTCGCGGCGATGATTGCCGGTTAATCCGATGTTCAACTGCAGTTGTTGCATCGCCGCAGGTGCATATACTACAGTCCGAAGGCTCCCTCAAAACGATTCCGCACACCTATTCGTAGGGCCGGGTCATGATCTCCAGCAGGTGGCCGTCGGGATCATCGAAGTACACGCCCCTGCCGTCGTTGAAGCGGTAGGTTTCACCGGGGCGTTGCTTGCCCGGGTCGGCCCAGTACCGGAGCCCCTGGTCACGAATGCGGGCGAAGATCTGATCGAAGTCGCTTTCGCTTACCAGGAAGGCGTAATGTTGCGATGCAATGGGCCGGTCGTGTTCGTAATAGTCGAGCGACACGCCATTGCTGAGCTTGACGATCAGCATCGGCCCGAAGGGAGTGGCCTCGGGGAGGCCCAGTAGCCCGGTAAGAAATGCCGCGGAAATCTGCTTGTCACGGCAGCGAACGATGGTGTGATTGAGTTGTACGTCCATGCGGTACCTCCCGGAAGCGTTGCTGGCGCTGATCAGCGTGCCGGAGTGAGCGCCGGCCGGGCATCAGCTCCCGGGATCACCAGGCGCTTCGCTACTCGTCAACCCGCCCTGCGACCAACTACCCGAGCGCCGGCTTCGCGCGGATCGACAGTTTCAGGATGAGAAACCCGACCACGGCGCTGAGGCCTGAACCGAACAGGATCCCCAGCCGGTCGATGCGGGCGTAGCCAGAACCGCCCTCGGCGAACGCCAGGCCGCCGACGAACAGGCTCATGGTGAAGCCCACCCCGCACAGAACCGACACGCCGAAAAGTTGGATCCAGTTCACGCCGCTGGGCAGGCGCGCAAACCCTGCCAATATTATACCACCGGCGCATAGCATCACCCCGACCGGCTTGCCGAGAAATAGGCCCAGCGTAATGCCCAGGGGTACCGGCTCCAGCAGGCTGGAGAGCTTTATACCCTCCAGGGCGATGCCCGCGTTGGCGAAGGCGAACATGGGCAGGATCACGAACGCGATCCAGGGGTGAAGATCGGATATCAGCTCCTTGGCCGGGGACTGGCTATGTCCTTCGGCAACTTTCGTCGAAATAAAGAACGCCGTAACGACCCCCGCCAAGGTGGCATGAACCCCGGATTTCAGTACGCACACCCACAAGATGGCGCCAAGCGCCATGAAGGGAAAGGGGCCCCGGGCGCCGAGCAGTTTCAGTGCAATCATCAGCCCGATCACAACCGCTGCCGCTACCAGGGAGGTGACGGACAGGCCGGAGGTATAAAACAGGGCGATAATAATAATCGCAATCAGGTCGTCGAGAATCGCCAGCGTCATCAGGAACACCTTGAGCGCGACGGGCACCCTCGAGCCCACGGCGGCGAGCACTCCCAGCGCGAACGCGATATCCGTCGCGGTCGGCACTGCCCAGCCCTTTAGCCCGACCGGATCATCCCAGTTCAGCGAGACGTAAATTAATGCCGGGACGGCTACGCCGCCGACCGCGCCCGCCAGCGGCAACACCAGCTGGCTGCGATCGGCAAGATGGCCGTGCAGGAGCTCATGTTTGATCTCCAGGCCAACGATAAAAAAGAAGATCGCCATCCAGCCGTCATTGACCCACAGGAACAACGGCTGCTCGATGCTCAGCGCACCGATCCGCACCTGACCCACAATGGTCAGAAAACCGGTGTAGAGTTCGGACCAATCCGAATTCTTCACCACCATAGCGAGCACGGTCGCGGCGAGCAGCATCACCCCGGCCGAACTTTCCAGATGGATGAACCGCTCTAAACTGCGGCCGAAACGGTCGATGGGAGTCAATTCTGTATTCATTCGTACTCCGTCAAGTGGACGGAGTACAAGGCTATCAACAGTGGTAAAAAAAATCCGCTGTTTTTCGCGCAGTGAAGCGGGCGCTCCTGTAAAAATCAGTATGTTTTGGGATTGTTGTCCCCGGGTTTTCCCGTCCCCTGATCTGCTACCCGAAAACCGGCAATTTTCGCGCCGTTGAAAAATAATTGCATGCAAACGGATTGTTATTTGCCAGCCAAACCCAATTGATAGGGCACTACTACCCATGGCGCAGTACTCAATTTTTTGGCCCATGCTCACGAACTGGCAAGGAAAACAGCTCATGTTACGCACTAAAATAGCACCACTGGCACTTACGTCTTTGATCGCCGTATCGGCTTCGGCAGCTGAATCCGGCATGTCTTACACCTATGCCTCCCTGGGCTACCTGCAGGGCGAGGCGCTGGACGAGGATTTCAGCGGTTTCGACGGGAACGTTCGCATCGCGCTGAACGACAGTTTCTTTTTAGCCGGTTCCTATACGCTGCTGGAATCGGACGATAAGTTTTTTGGGGACGAAATCGATGTCACGCAGTACACGCTTGGCGCTGGTTTTCACACCCCTATTGCGGAAAATATCGATTTCGTCACATCGCTCTCCTACGCCTATTTTGAGGCAGAAACCTCCGGATTCGAAGCTGATGGCGATGGCTACCTCGTTTCGGCTGGTGTACGCGCAATGCCAACCGAAATTCTGGAACTGTCAGCATCCCTGAACTACGCGGATATTGAAGACGATGGGGAATTCGGATATGGTCTTGGCGCCCGAGTGTTTACCACGCCGATACTCTCATTTGGCCTTTCCTATGAATCGGCAGATGACGTCGATACCTTAGGTATCGATGCGCGACTAAACTTCTAGTTTTACCAGGTTCCAGTTTTCGTAATTAAAGCAGGGACGTAGCATTTGTTAGTGAAGAACTGTGCTACGTCCCCGTTGTTGCACGCCTTTTATCAAACGCGGCCCTGACACTGAATCCCAGGTAAATCCCCGCCAGCATGGAGAACACGGTGGCAAACCCCGCGGGCGATAATGCCGGCAGGGCCAACAGTAGTTGCGAGTCGTTGCCGCCCATCGCCAACGATGCCCCGATGCCCATCAAAATGCCGGAGAGAAAGTGCGTTAACGCCGCGAGCAACGTCGGCAGTTGCAACCGGAACGTGCGCGAGCGCAATGCGCCGATTGCCATGCCCAGCATCAGCGCGCCAACAAACAGGTAGCTTTGCAACGTTGGCCACAGGCCCTCATCCATATTCCAGACCGCCAGGCTGACCCCGTGCAGCAGGTCGCTCGGCGTCCAGTTGGCTTCATAGATAAAAACGATCCCCGCCAGCAAACCGATGCCCATCATGCCCAGCCAGATAACGCGATTTTCGCCCTTCAACGTCAGCGCCCAGCCCAGCGAAATAATCGACAACAGGATGAGTACTGCGTAATGCCATTCAAGGGGCAACATGATTGCCTTGCGCATTACATCCGGAGACCACTCAACGAGCAGAATCCAGCCGATCACCCACCCCACGATCGTGGCCAGCATGCCGAGATAACCCCCGGCCAATTTAGTGATCGTAGACACGCCGCAGCCGCCGTTGATCACCGCGCCGATACCGAACAGGAACCCGCCCACCACCGCCCAGACCGAGAACTGCGCGGAGCGGAACGGGACCTGCAAGGAGAACGGTGCGGCCACCAACCCCGCTACCCAGATCAGTACTCCGCTACCCAGGATCGCCACCAGGAACAGGTGCCTGCCGCGCCGGGCTTCCAGAACCCCCTTGACCATGCACAACCCGGTCCGCTGGGAGAGGTAGCCGATTACGAGAACGCAGGCGATTGCGGTAACAAAAAACAGGCTGTTGGTCACAGGCATTGATCCTTCAAGCAGCACGAACAGGCCATGTCATTTTCTCATGATTGGCGTGATTAAAGTATCACCCACTGCAACCCGGCATGGAACCCCTGCGGAGACTCGCAAATGCAATAACGTCATTCCGGCGCATCGCTACCTGGATGTAGCTTATTCGAACAACGCAGGAGCAGTTGTCGAGGCGAGTATCCCGGAGCTTACGAAGTGAATCAGGTGATGAGTAGCGAATAATCTAAAAAAGATAGCCTAATCATAACGCTAGAGTATTTATGCCTGGAAATGGTAAGCCAAAACTCCGAGCAGATGGATACCGGCCTGCGCCGGCATGACGAGCATTGGTTTATCCCGGACAGTACTAAGCCTTCGCCGGGATGACGCGCATTGACATGAGGGTGCTCGGTAGCAACGTAATGGCGGGCAATCGCAATGATTACGTGCCTTTCTGCTACGTACCTTCAGCAAAAGCAAAATCAATATAAAGAAAACTAATCATTAATTAACTAAATACCTGTAATGCTAAGTATAATTATCGTTATATAAATTAATTACATCCCGCCTATACTACATAGTGCATATATAAGTTATCATTAATTCACTTTACGAATATATTGCACAGGATTCTATACGCTATGAATTTTGAGCCCATGACTAATGCCGCCATCGCAGCCGAGATCGGCCGGCGGATCGAACAGCTACGCCTGGAGCGAAACCTGACCCAGCAACAACTGGCCGATGCCATCGGGATTTCCCGGGTGAGCTACGGGCGGTTGGAGGCCGGTGAGGCGAAATTCGTAAACGTGATCGCCGCATTGCGCGCCCTGGATCAACTGGCGCTGGTGGCGAACTTTGTCCCGGAAGCCGATTTCAGCCCGATGGAAAAACTGAAAATGAAAGGCAAACAACGCCAGCGTGCGGCTGGCCGCCGGGGGGCACCCAAGACCAGCGATGCGACGCCTGACGGAGTGGACTGGTGATGGAAAATCTCGCGGAAGTCCGGTTATGGGAGCGACTGGTTGGGGCATTAGGGTACGACCCCGAGTCCGGATTCAGCACGTTCGAATTTGCCCCCGAGTGGCGTTCACGCGGTGTGGAGATCGCGCCGCTGCACATGCCACTGGCGACCACCAAATACCGCTTTCCCGGCCTGAACCCGGACACCTACCGCGGTCTGCCGCCGGTGTTCGCGGATGCCCTGCCCGACGATTTTGGTAATGCCGTGATCGACGCCTGGCTGGCCCGGCAGGGCCGCGCTGCCGACAGCTTTACCCCCCTCGAGCGACTCCTCTATAACGGCCTGCGCGGCATGGGCGCGCTGGAGTTTCGCCCGGCCGTCAAGCGCGACACCCAACCGATTGCCAACCTGGCGCTGGATTCGCTGGTCGCGATGGCACAGCAGGTACTGGATGAGCGCCTGAAATTGAATAACCCCGTGACCCGTGAGGGCGATGATGCCCTGCAGGCGATTCTGCAGGTGGGCACGTCCGCCGGCGGTGCCCGCGCCAAGGCGATAGTCGCCGTCAATGCGGGCCGCACCCAGATCCGATCCGGCCAGGTCGACGCCCCGCCCGGTTTCGAGCACTACCTCCTCAAGTTTGATGGCGTGGAGGAGCATAAGGCCGAGAGCGAAACCTTTGGCGATCCCCAGGGCTATGGACGCATGGAGTATGCCTATTACCTGATGGTACGGGATGCCGGCATCGACATCGCCGATTCGGAATTGCTGGTCGAGAACAAGCGCGCGCATTTCATGACCCGGCGTTTCGATCGCGCCGGCAACCGCAAACTGCATTATGTGTCGCTGTGCGCCATGGACCACGCCGATTACAAAAAACCGGGCGCCTACAGCTACGAGCAGCTACTGGCCGTGGCCCGCCAGCTCAAGTTGCCCCGCGCCGACGCGATCGAGATCTTTCGGCGCATGGCGTTCAACGTGATC
Source organism: uncultured Pseudomonadales bacterium (assembly GCA_947258895.1). The sequence goes on from CAMYKE010000015.1 coordinate 6,650, forward strand.
GCCCGCAACCACGACGACCACACCAAGAACTTCGGTTTTTTGATGGCCAATGCGAACGCTGCGTGGCGCCTGTCGCCCGCGTTCGATGTCGCGTACAGCTATAAGAAGAGTTCTCCCTGGGTCAACTCCCACCAACTGACATTGAACGGCAAGCGAGATCATTTTGTGCGCAACGACCTGCTGGCGGTCGCCGCGTTGATTGGTAATTTCTCGCGCGAAGCGTCAACCACGATCGCCCGGATCGCGGAGGTGGTTCGCCAGTGGCCCCACTACGCGCACCAGGCCGGCGTTGCCGAATCCCTGCAACGGGAGGTACAAGGTAATCTGCGCATCGGCAAGGAGTTCGACTGGTAACAGTGGGGATCACGAAACCGGACGCGGCCTTTACCAAACCTGCGACGAAGTCGGCCACTCCCTGCGATTGATCCGTAGCTCACGGCCCCGACGTATAAAAGTTCGGCGGCAGTTACCGGGCGCTGACACCTGTGTTAGACTGGCCGCTGGCCAAGCCATGCAACTGTAATACAAACAATATGTTACCCAAATCTTTTACGAATGTGCATGGCTTCCGCAAGGCGCTTGTCTTGTGCGGGATCGCGATGTTGCTGATCTCGCTGTTGCTCTTCACAGGCGGGCTGCTCGGGTTCTACACCCTTCAAGCCGTCGTGTTTGCAGGCCAGTCTGTATTGAAAACCATCGCAAGTCTTGCCGTCGCAGGTTGTCTTGTCGCTGCGATTGGTTACGGGAATCAGTAACGGGAGATAATAATGTTCAAACCATCCGATTTTTTTATTCTACTGGCGGTAATGATTTCTTTTGCCGTATCCGGGTACCTGTGGTTTTCGGGGCAACAACTGGAGGGGATATTTACCGCTATCTGGGTGCCATCCATACTGTGCTTTGGCATCTACTTCAAACTTGCGAGTTCGGGGGGGCGTAAGTCATGAGCGAGGGAATGATTCTCGGCGTTGCGATTGCGGTCTTTACCCTGATGGTGATTGGCCTGGCACTCACCGTGCGCGAGTACCGGCAGACTATTCACCCCGTGGAGGAAAGGGACCAGAGCGAGCGTTGATGCAAGCACCGGGTGTGGGGGCGGAACATCGCCGGCCCCACCCTTTCATTGCGACCCGTCTACCGCCCGATTAACGTCCGCAAGCGGGGTGGCGGGCGTAACCGGAAACCTGCGCTGCCAAAGACCGAAACTTCCACGGCCAGATTCCAAACGGCACCCTCCACTCCAACCGAGCTGGCGGGTTGGCGATCAGCCATTTTTCCTTCGATCGATCCGGCATGTCCGGCGGCCATGGCCGCCGAAATAGTAGCCGCACCCGCCCAAGTCTAATCAAACACAGCCCTGTGCGTTCGCGCCTCGACCCGGATTGCATCCAGAGCTTGTTTCAACCCCACGGAGCGTTTATTCTTCCGTAACCACACCCCGTCCCGGGCGGCTGCCACTAAAAACAACCGCGGATAACCGTACACTATGGCCAAGAGCACCATCGATGAACGCATCAAACGACTGGAAGCGCATCTCAAACAGGAAAATCCGGTGCTGGCGGGCGCCGTGCAGAGTTTCCAGAAACTGGACCGCATTTCACGCAAGCTGGGGCTGAGTACTGACGAGGAGTCCTATGCGGCCCAGGTATCCTGGTGGCCGGTGGTCGCGATACTGGGGACTTTTTCTGCCGGCAAGTCTTCTTTTATTAACCAGTATACCGGGCAGGTGTTGCAACGTACCGGCAACCAGGCGATCGACGACAAGTTCTCGGTGATTTGCTACGGACCCGACGACACCCCGCAGGTGCTGCCCGGGCTGGCGCTCGACAGCGATCCCCGCCTGCCTTTCTACCAGATCAGCGGCGACATCGAGTCGGTCGCAGAAGGCGAAGGTCGCCGGGTGGATTCCTACCTGCAACTCAAAACCTGCAAGTCTGAAAACCTGCGCGGCAAGATCTTTATCGATTCGCCAGGTTTCGATGCCGACCAGCAGCGCACCTCGACACTGCTGATCACCGACCATATCATCGGCCTGTCGGACCTGGTGCTGGTCTTTTTCGATGCTCGACACCCCGAGCCGGGGGCGATGGGCGATACCCTGCAACACCTGGTCTCGGATACCATCACCCGCCCGGACTCCAGCAAGTTCCTCTACATTCTCAACCAGATTGATACCACGGCACGAGAAGACAACCCCGAAGAGGTCGTGGGCGCCTGGCAACGCGCAATGGCCCAGCATGGCCTGACCGCCGGGCGTTTCTACCGTATCTATTCCCGCGACGCGGCATTGCCGATCGAAAACCCGGAGGTACGCGAACGACTGGAGCGCAAACGCGACGAGGACCTGACAGACATTGAAACCCGAATTCACCAGGTTGAAGTGGAACGCGCCTACCGCATCATCGGCGTGCTGGAACAGAAAGCCAGGGATCTGCGCGACACGCTGGTGCCTCACATCACAGCCGCCCGCAAGCTATGGCGCAAACGAACCTTGTGGCTAAACCTGGCGGCGTTTGTCCCGCTGGTCTCCCTGTTCCTCGCCTGGAGCATAAGCGCGGGCTATTGGCAGGGAGCGGTGTTTACTCCGCTAACTACCTTCAATGAAGTCTCCCAGGCCATCATCATTGCGCTCGCGTTGGTGCTGGTGGGCTACCTGTACGCATCACTGCGCAGCCTCGCGGGCCGCTGGGTGTTGCGGACCCTGGACCGTGACACCTCGCTGGGAGAAAATCAGGAAGCCGTGATCCGGGCATTCAAGACCAACCTCAAGGCCTGGTGGCGATCCGCCGCATCCTCCCGGCCGCGCGGCTGGACCCGTCGCTCTCGCCGCCAGATTGAGGGGTTGCTGCGCGACGCGGACAGTTTTGTCCAGGCGCTGAATGACCGGTACGCCAGGCCGTCGGGACCGCCCGGCGGAGCCAAGGCCCTGGCGCGAGCCACCAGTGCGCCGCCGCAAGCGGTTCCGGATTCGCCAGCCATCTCAACCGGCGAGACAAAATAGCTCTGCTCACTCCTTCTTCCCGCCGGGGAAAAGGTTGGGATGAGGGGACATAGTTACAGCTTTGCCAATAGCCTGGCGGCGATTGCAGGTTTATTTTCTACATCGCCAATGTCCGGTTAACGCTTCACCCCGCGTCGGCTGGCAAGGCTGATCACATTGGAGCGCGGCGCGGCAGCCGCCTTTTTCGCAGTCGGTTGCTTCCCCGTCACTAACCCGTCCAGTAACGACAGCATCGCTTTCATTGGCCAGATACACTCCTTCCGGCCTTTTACCGTGCAGGGCCGGTCTGCCAGCCACACGCCCGCGCGGGAAGCCGACAATTCGCTGATGTTCACATTGTCATACCAGAGCATATGGTCGAAATCGCCTTTCATCTGGTTCATGGTTCCCTGCACCGAACGATTACAATCGGTATCTATCTGCAGGGGCTCCACGTGCTCCTGTACCGCATCCAGGTGCCGCGCATTGGCGCCGCACTTCAACAGGGTATGAACCAGTGCATCCACAAACAGCCGGTCGAGGTTGGCAAAGTCCGGCCTGGTCAAACAGGACATGAACACCGGGAACCGCGTCGTGTCGTGCACCAGGAGAATGCAATTACGCCGTTGCAACACTAGCAAGTTGCCATGCCAGGCGCCGAGCGGGCTTTCGGTTGTTCCTTTCTCCTTTCCGGCTTCCCTGCCCGCGCACAAATAACCCGCTGCATCGACGGGAAGTTTTGCAAGGAGCTTTTTGGTGGCGTGGAGTGTAATCATAAAGTTTTAAAACTATCTGTGTGACCGCTTTCGCGAGCAATCGTGGCCTGTTGCACGCGCGAACGGGTTAGACAAAAGCGCCGGGATGCAGGCTAGCTTCAGGGTTACCACAGATACATGCTCGACTTCTTTCTAATTATCCGTAGCTCAATCGACTTCGAACAGGGCGATGCCGCAAAACCGTAGCACACATGCAGCGGCAACAAGTGCTCCTCCCTGGGGTGACAATAACGCGCGTGCGGCGCGGCTTCCCAGTCTTCGAGCCGGGCCA
>CAMYKE010000016.1:0-10514 GCA_947258895.1 uncultured Pseudomonadales bacterium
CAGGGCGCATCTAATGAGGGACCGACCCATACGTAGATCTTACGCGAGGCGCATAATGAGATGCGTGGCAAAGTAAAAGTGACAGACTGCGAATCGGTAGCGTTTGATAAAAAATTGATTCAATTAATTATTTTCAAGAAACTGATGGTGTATTGGTGACTGTGGCGGGCTAGTCCTGCTGCTCCTTGTTGTTACAGGATTCTTCGAGTTCTGAGCAGGCCTGTTGGACCATTTCTTCCGTAATCGGCGTCACTTTGCCGTCTTTATCGATGACTGCAGCGCCATGAAAATCAATTTCCTGGGAAGAAGCATCATCCGCCGTGGTGTCGTCCGTCTTGTTGGGCTTCTCCGGTTTATTATTGTTTTGCTCTGAATTTGCCATAGTAAAAGATCTCAAATAGTGTCAGTCGCGTAAAATATAGGGCCAGCCGGTGAAAAGCAAATTATGGCCACTAAAAAGTGGCCCGGCAGCCCTGGTTCCGTCCCTTTGATAATCGCCGAGACAGCGTCGCTGCGATCTACTGTTATTACATTGCAACGTACTACTAGTTTAGGCCCTGATTCCGCCGGGTGCAAAGAGGAAGTGGCAGGGCGGTCTGAGAGTTTCCGTTGCACCGACGGGTCGGCCGGGCGAACGCCCGTCGGGTCGGTCATTTGAAACCCCCGGCGAGTGTCGAACTCAAGATCTCTTGCTGCTATAGTGAGTTTCAACACCAGACAGAGGTACTAGCCGTGACCAAGATTGAAAAATCCGATCAGGAATGGAGTGAACAACTGACGCCCGAAGAATATCGGGTCTGCCGACAGAAGGGTACGGAGCCTGCCTTCACCGGCCGCTACCATGATTGCAAGGCGCCGGGCATTTACAATTGCACTTGCTGTGGCGAACGACTGTTCGATGCCACCAGCAAATTTGACTCTGGAAGCGGTTGGCCCAGTTTTTACCAGCCGGTGGCAGCAGAAAACGTCGCGACCCGGGAGGACATGAGTCACAATATGCAACGCACGGAAGTGGTGTGTGACAACTGTGGCGCCCACCTCGGGCATGTATTCCCCGATGGCCCCGCGCCGACCGGCCTGCGCTATTGTATCAATTCAGTCGCACTGAAGCTCGAACCCGAGCCCGGTCAAAATGAAGAGACGTAAACCAGATACGCGCATGCATCCGGGTGCCCGGCGCACCTGAATTAATAACGGCTACCAATTGGAGGACATCTGCAGATTATGAACGACCTGACGGCGCCCAAAGTGACACCACCAGCCTGCGACCCTTCCTTTCGCTGGGTTACCAGTCAATACATCGGTTCGCTGAACCTCGAAGTCCAGCAGTACGAGCATGTCGGGACCGGCGCCGTCCACTATCATCTTGCCAGCGATAGCCCTGAGAACGTGTTCCTGGTGGCATTGCGCACCGTGCCCCACGATTCCTGCGGGGTCGCGCATATTCTGGAGCACACCGTATTGTGCGGAAGTGAGAGGTATCCGGTCCGCGACCCGTTCTTTATGATGCTGCGGCGGTCGCTCAATACCTTCATGAATGCCTTTACCAATTCGGATTGGACGGCGTATCCATTCGCCAGCCAAAACCGCAAGGATTTCTTCAACCTCCTTGACGTCTACCTGGACGCGGTGTTCTTTTCCCGTCTCGATCCGCTCGACTTTGCCCAGGAAGGTCACCGGGTGGAGTTTGCCGAGCGGGATAATTCCGCCAGTGAACTGGTGTTTAAAGGGGTGGTGTTCAACGAGATGAAGGGTGCGATGAGTTCGCCGGTATCGGTGCTGTGGCAGACGATGACGCGTTACCTGTTTCCGCAGACCACCTATCATTACAACAGCGGTGGTGAACCGGCTGATATTCCCGACCTCAGTTACGAAGACCTGACCGATTTCTATCGCACCCACTATCATCCCGGTAACGCCATCTTCATGACCTGTGGCAATCTGCCGGCGCAGGAACTGCAGCAACGATTTAACAGCCAGGCCCTTGCCCGATTCGGGAAGCTCGATCGCAGCATCGATGTACCCGATGAAAAACGCTATTTTGCACCGCTGCGGGTGAGCGACTACTACGCGTCCGATGAAAAGGTCGAGGAGCATACCCACCACGCGCTGGGCTGGCTGCTTGGCCCCAGCATCAACCTCTATGAACAACTGGAAGCGCATTTGCTAAGTAATGTGCTGCTTCAGGATTCGGCATCCCCGCTGCGCTATGCCCTGGAAACGTCGGATCTGGGGGCGGCCCCGTCGCCGTTATGCGGACTGGAGGATTCCAACCGTGAAATGAGCTTTGTTTGCGGTCTGGAGGGTAGCGCGCCCGAGCATGCCGAGGCTGTCGAGGCGCTGGTGCTGGATACGTTGCAAAAGGTAGCGGAAGAGGGAATAGAGCAGCCGCAATTGGAAGCGGTGTTGCACCAGCTGGAGTTGAGCCAGCGCGAGATACGGGGTGACGGGATGCCCTATGGCCTGCAGCTGATCCTGGCGGGGTTGTCCAGCACGGTGCATCGCGGCGACCCGATCGCGATGCTCAATCTCGATCCGGTGCTGGAGCGGCTGCGCAAGGCCATCGCGGACCCCGAGTACATCAAGAACCTGGTGCAACGATTGCTGCTGGAGAACCCGCACCGAGTCCGCTTGTCACTGGTACCGGATGCCCGGCTGGCAGAGCGCAAGCAAGAGGGCGAAGCGGCACGCCTGCGGCGTATCAAGGAGTCGCTCACCGAGCAGGACTGCACCCGGATTATTGAGTTGAGCCACCGGCTGGAGGCGCGCCAGCAACAGCAGGATGACGAGTCCATATTGCCCAAGGTGGGTATCGAGGATATTCCGGAAAGCCTGTCAATTCCCCAGGGTAGCGAGGTGGTGACGGAAATTGCCGCACCGGTCACCTATTACACGGAAGGTACCAATGGCCTGGTGTACCAGGAGGTGATCGCCGATCTGCCTGCACTCGAACCGGAACTGCTGGATGTACTACCCTACTACTGCAACTGCCTCGTTGAACTCGGTTGTGGAGAACACAGTTATCTGGAGATGCAAGCCAGGCAGTCTGCGGTAACCGGTGGCATTTCCGCATTTCGGCAGATAAGCGGCGCGCTCGATAATGAGCAGGTGGTGATGGGACACCTGACCCTCTCGAGCAAGGCGCTGAATCGAAATCAGCAGGCGATGGGTGAGCTCCTGTATGAGACCTTTACCGGTATCCGCTTTGATGAACTGGAGCGCATCCAGGATATTGTTTCTCAATTGCGGGCACGATCGGAACAGGGAGTAGTCGGGCGGGGCCATATCCTCGCGATGAGCGCTGCGGCGAGCAAGATGAGCCCGACGGCAGCTTTGGCCCATCGGTTAGGCGGCCTGGCCGGTGTTGCCAGCATCAAGGCACTGGATGCCAAGCTGCAGGATTCCCCGGAATCGCTCCAGCGGCTCGCTGAGCAAATGGCGCAGATTCACGCCAGAGTACTCGCTGCGCCACGCCAGTTCCTGCTGGTGGGCGAAGCCGACAGGCAGGCTGAGAATACCCAAAGCCTGGCTGCGCAGTGGCGCGATGCCGCTGTTTCCGCAGAAGGTTTTGCCGGCCTGGAACTCACGCCGGTGCGGGAGCGGGTGGCCCAGGTCTGGACGACCAATACCCAGGTAAACTTTTGTGCCAAGGCGTATCCCACGGTGCCGAAGGGACATGCCGATGCGGCACCACTGACCGTGCTGGGTGAATACCTCAAAAACGGCTATCTGCATCGGGTAATTCGCGAGCAGGGCGGCGCCTACGGCTCCTATGCGGGGCAGGACGGCGAAAGCGCATCATTTCGCTTCAGTTCGTATCGTGATCCGCGCCTGCAGGAGACGCTTGACGACTTCGATCGGGCAGTGCAGTGGCTGCTGGACGAGAGCCATGAAGCGCGCCAGCTCGAAGAGGCGATTCTGGGTGTGATCGGTTCGCTGGATAAGCCAGGTTCGCCGGCGGGCGAGGCCAAGCGTGCATTTCATGGCAGCCTGTACGGGCGCACGCCGGCGCAGCGCCAGCAGTTTCGCCGACAAATACTCCAGGTCAGCCAGGCGGATTTGCTACGGGTGGCAGAAAACTACCTGGTTGAATCTGCGGCGAGTGTGGCCGTCGTCACCAGTTCCGAGCGCGCAGAAAAGCTGGCCGATGTTGCCGCATACGAGCGTTTTAAACTGTAAACGTCAGCCTGGCGAGGTTGACAGGGATCGGCTCGCAGCGCCGCCATGGTCGCCCGAGCGGGCAAGAAAAAGGCCGATATTTCGGCCTCTTTCTGTGCTGGAAATGCTGCGTGCGCTAGACAGGATAATCGCGCTTCGTCTCCCCGGTGTATAGCTGGCGTGGCCGGCCGATGCGATAGGGTGAGCTCATCATCTCGTTCCAGTGACTAATCCAGCCGATGGTGCGGGAAACCGCGAATATTACGGTGAACATGCTGGTGGGAATGCCCAGGGCCTTGAGAATGATGCCGGAATAGAAATCGACATTCGGGTAGAGTTTCTTTTCAACGAAATAGGGGTCTTCCAGCGCCACCTTTTCCACTTTCTTGGCCGCTGCCAGCAGCGGGTCGTTATTGATGCCCAGCGCGGCGAGTACTTCCTCGCAGGTCTCCTGCATGACTTTGGCGCGCGGATCATAGTTTTTGTAGACCCGGTGCCCGAAGCCCATCAGGCGGAAGGAATCATCAGGGTCCTTGGCACGCGCTACGTATTCGTCGACATGGGTGTCGTCGCCGATTTCTTCCAGCATATTGAGGCAAGCCTCGTTGGCGCCGCCATGCGCCGGTCCCCACAGTGCGGCGATACCGGCTGCAATGCAGGCGTAAGGGTTTGCGCCAGTGGAACCGGTCAATCTGACTGTGGAAGTTGACGCGTTTTGCTCGTGGTCGGCATGGAGCATGAAAATACGATCCATCGCCCTGGCGAATACCGGGTTGGCCTGGTACGGCTCACACGGCGTGCCAAACATCATGTAGAGAAAGTTTTCCGAGTAATTGAAATCGTTGCGGGGGTAGATAAAGGGCTGGCCGATGGTGTACTTGTAGGACCACGCCGCCAGGGTCGGCATCTTCGCCACCAGCCGGTGCGCGGTAATATTCCGATGCAGGGGGTCGGTGATATCCATCGCATCATGGTAGAAGGATGCCAGCGCGCCGACCACGCCGCACATGACGGCCATCGGGTGGGCATCGCGGCGGAAGCCATTGAAGAAGTTGCGTAGTTGCTCATGGACCATGGTGTGGCGCGAGATTGTGTGCTTGAATGTGGCTTTCTCTCTCGCATCCGGAAGCCTGCCATAATAGAGCAGGTAGCAGACTTCCAGGTAATCGGAAAGCTTCGCAAGCTGCTCGATAGGATAGCCGCGGTGCAGCAGGATCCCGGCATCGCCGTCGATGTAGGTAATCTGGGAATCACAGGCCGCGGTGGCTCCAAATCCCGCGTCGTAAGTCCAGTAGCCATTGGCGCCCAGCGCACTGATATCTATTACGTCTGGACCGACTGTGCCGGATTTTATTGGGAGTTCTATCCGCTCATCGCTGTCATCCAGCGTTACATAGGCTTTTCTTTCCGTCATAGAGTGGTCTCTCTCGGTAACTGGTGTGGGTGGCGCAGGGCCGCATTCGGGTTCGAAAGGAGCGGGGTGATGGATAATCCCCGGCGTACGCTCCCGTCAAGTCGTGTCGCACAACTATATTCTGCTGAAATAATTTGTCAATTGCTGGCGGGGTTAAAACTGCTATCGAAGCTTTCGGGCGGCTAATATGACAATTTGATTGTCATATTAGCGATTATTACGGGTATTTTGCCTTGAGTAATGCCAAACGGTTCACTACAATACCGCAGATTGCAACGCAATCCCACGCCGCACGGGTCATACCGGTGCGCTCGCTTTTCCTTTTTCACCGATTGGGGCGATAGAAAATAGTGAACGACAATAGACCTGTCAATCTCGACCTTTTTACCATTAAACAGCCACTGCCGGCGATTGCTTCTATTCTACATCGTATCTCCGGCGTAATTCTCTTTGTCGGCATTGCCGTATTGATCTATTTCTGGGACCAGTCACTCGCGTCCCCGGCCGGGTTTGCGGAGGTGCAGCAGACGCTGGCCAACCCCCTTGCGAAATTCGTCCTGTGGGGCGTGGTGTCGGTGCTGCTGTATCACCTGGTAGCTGGTATAAAGCATTTGATTATGGATTTCGGAATCGGGGAGACCCTGGAAGGCGGGATTTTTGCCGCCAAACTTGTGATCGGCATTTCAGTGGTACTCATTCTATTCGCAGGGGTTTGCATATGGTAACCAACGTAACGAGTCTCGGCCGCAGCGGTTTATTCGACTGGGTAATCCAGCGCGTCAGCGCCGTGGTGCTGGCCGCTTATACGCTCTGTATCCTGGGTTGGTTCCTGCTGAATCCGGAACCGACTTTCTCCGGCTGGAGCGCCTTGTTCGATTCCGCCGGTATGCGAATCTTCAGCCTGCTGGCGCTGTTGTCGCTGGTGGGTCATGCCTGGATCGGTATCTGGACGGTGGCGACTGACTATTTGACACCGATGGCGTTAGGCAACAAGGCTACCGCCGTGCGCTTTGCAGTCCAGTGTGCCTGTGCGGTGCTGTTATTTGTCTACCTGGTTTGGGGTATCGAGATTCTGTGGGGAAATTAACGGATGGCTAATTTAAGAACACTCAGTTATGACGGTCTCATTGTCGGTGGCGGCGGCGCAGGAATGCGCGCAGCATTACAATTAGCCCAGTCCGGTTTCAAGACGGCGGTAATCAGCAAGGTTTTCCCGACCCGCTCGCACACGGTTTCGGCACAAGGCGGAATCACTTGCGCCATCGCGAGTGCGGATCCCAACGACGACTGGCGCTGGCATATGTACGATACCGTGAAAGGCTCGGACTATATCAGTGATCAGGATGCCGTAGAGTATATGTGCAGTGTGGGCCCGGAAGCGGTATTTGAGCTGGACCACATGGGCCTGCCATTTTCGAGGACGGAAAACGGGCGTATTTACCAGCGGCCTTTTGGTGGCCAGTCCAAGGATTTCGGCAAGGGTGGCCAGGCGGCGCGGACTTGCGCCGCAGCGGATCGCACGGGGCATGCGCTGCTACACACGCTGTACCAGGGCAACATGAAGAACGAGACAGTGTTCCTCAACGAATGGTTTGCCACGGATATCGTGAAAAACCAGGATGGCGCGGTTGTGGGTGTGATCGCGATCTGCATGGAAACCGGTGAAACGGTCTACGTCAAAGCCAAGGCAACGGTTTTTGCTACCGGCGGAGCAGGACGAATTTACGCGTCGACCACCAATGCCCACATTACTACCGGCGACGGAATCGGGATGTCGCTGCGAGCCGGGTTCCCGGTCCAGGATATCGAGATGTGGCAGTTCCATCCTACCGGCATTTATGGCGCCGGGACCCTGGTGACGGAAGGTTGCCGTGGCGAGGGTGGTTACCTGATTAATAAGGATGGTGAGCGCTTTATGGAACGCTACGCACCCAATGCCAAGGATCTCGCCGGCCGCGATGTGGTCGCCCGCTCCATGGTGCTGGAGATGCTGGAGGGTCGCGGTTGCGGACCGGAAGGTGATCACGTGTTCCTGAAGCTCGACCATCTCGGTGAGGAGGTCCTCAATTCCCGCTTACCCGGTATCCTGGAACTGTCGCGCACCTTTGCGCATGCGGATCCAGTCAAGGAGCCGATTCCGGTGGTACCGACCTGCCACTACATGATGGGCGGTATTCCAACCAATGTGCATGGCCAGGCGATTCAGCAGGACGCGGCGGGTAACGACCAGATCATCGACGGCTTTTTCGCTTGTGGCGAGGTTGCCTGCGTGTCCGTGCATGGAGCCAACCGGCTCGGCGGCAATTCGTTGCTCGACCTGGTCGTCTTCGGGCGTGCCTCCGGATTGTTTATCGAGAAGGCGTTACGAGAGGGCATCGAAGCGCGTGACGCAACCGCGAGCGACCTGGACGCCGCGATGGATCGACTCGAAAAACTCAACCAGCGTAGCGACGGCGACAAGGTTCCGGACCTGCGCAAGGAATTGCAAACCGTTATGCAAAACCATTTCGGGGTTTTCCGTCGCGGCGATTTCATGCGCGAGGGAATCGAGAAACTCGCCGAGTTGCGACCGCGTATCGAGAACGTCCGGCTCGCGGATACCAGCCAGACGTTCAATACCGCGCGCTTTGAAGCGCTGGAACTGCAAAACCTGTTTGAGGTTGCAGAGGCCACGGCGATCGCCGCGGAGGCCCGCAACGAGAGTCGCGGTGCGCATGCCCGGGAAGATTTCCAGGAGCGCGATGACGAAAACTGGCTGTGCCATTCCATGTACTTTCCGGCGGAGAAACGCCTTGGCAAGCGGAGCGTCAACTTTACACCCAGCACAATGGAAGCGTTTCCCCCGAAAGCACGAACCTATTGATTGAGTGAATTCAGGACAGAACAGATTATGCTAACAGTCAGTCTTTATCGTTATAACCCTGAAAAAGATACCGAGCCGTTCATGGAGGACAAGCAGGTCGATACCGGTGGCAAGGACGTAATGGTCCTGGATGTACTGGAAATGCTGAAAGCGGAAGACCCGACGTTGACCTACCGGCGCTCCTGTCGCGAAGGCGTATGCGGTTCCGACGGGGTTAACATGAATGGCAAGAACGGCCTCGCCTGTATTACGCCGCTCTCGGAAACCGTGAAGAATAACAAGCTGGTGATCAGGCCCCTGCCCGGGTTACCGGTGGTGCGCGATCTCGTCGTGGACATGAGCATTTTTTACAAGCAGTACGAAAAAATCAAACCGTACCTGATAAATGATACCCCGGCACCGGCCATCGAGCGCCTGCAGTCGCCGGAAGACCGCGAAAAACTGGATGGGCTCTACGAGTGCATCCTCTGCGCCTGCTGCTCCACGGCGTGCCCCTCGTTCTGGTGGAATCCCGACAAGTTTATTGGCCCATCGGGCCTGCTGCAGGCATATCGCTTCCTGGCCGATAGTCGTGATACCGCCACTGCCGAGCGACTCGCGGAACTGGATGATCCGTTTAGCGTGTTCCGCTGCCGCGGCATCATGAACTGCATCAACGTGTGCCCCAAGGGGCTGAATCCCACCAGGGCGATCGGCCATATCCGGGAGATGTTGCTCAATACGGCGATATAAGGCAGAGGTTGTGAACCGGGTCGATGGTATTCGCCCGGCATAACTAACTAAACAGCAAGCTGGCAAGCCAGCGTGAGTCCGGTCGATGGGGCCGGAATATTTAGATCCGGGGAGGTGACGTGCAAGACAGTATCATGGAGCAAATGTGGCGCAGCGCGCATTTGCAGGGGAGTAATCTTTCCTACGTTGAGAAGCTGTACGAGGCCTACCTTGCCGATCCGCAGTCGATTCCGGAGGAGTGGCAACGCTACTTTGGTGACCTGCCGGGGCAACTTGAAGAACCGGAACCGTCCTATTCCGCCCTGGAGCAACAGTTTCTCGAAATTGGCAAGCGCTCCGGAGCCGGTGTTGCCAGGGCCGCCGGTGAAACGATTTCCTCCGAACACGAACGCAAGCAGGTCAACCTGCTGCGGCTGATCGCTGCCTATCGCATGCGTGGTCACCAGCGGGCAACCCTCGACCCGCTGGGCATCATGGAGCGCGAGCGTGTTCCCGATCTGGAACTTGCGTTCCACGAGTTGAGCGAAGCCGATTATGGCATCGAGTTTCGCCTCGGCTCGCTATTCTTCGGTCCGCAAATGGCGCCCCTGGCGAGTATCGTTCGCGATCTCAAGGAAACCTACTGCGGCAATATCGGCTTCGAGTACATGCATATTGTCGATACCCAGGTGCGCAGCTGGTTCCAGCAGCGCATCGAACCGGTCCGGGCGCAGCCGGAATACAGTGCCGAGGTCAAATGCGAACTGCTGGCATCACTCTCCGCCGCCGAGGGCCTGGAAAAATACCTCGGTTCCAAGTACCCCGGTACCAAACGATTTGGCCTGGAAGGTGGCGAGAGCCTGATTCCGATGATCGAGGAAATGATCAATCGCAGCGCCGCCTACGGGGCCAAGGAAATCGTGTTGGGGATGGCGCACCGTGGTCGTCTCAATGTACTGGTCAATATCCTCGGCAAGAAGCCGTCGGAGCTGTTTGAGGAGTTCGAGGGCAAGTCCAAGGTACAGGGTTCCGGCGATGTGAAATACCACCAGGGCTTTTCGTCCAACTGGATATCACCGCATGGGGAGGTACACCTGGCGCTGGCCTTCAACCCGTCGCACCTGGAAATTGTTTCGCCGGTAGTCGAAGGTTCGGTGCGCGCGCGCCAGGATCGGCGCGAGGATGAAGATCACAACATGGTGATTCCCATCATCGTGCACGGTGACGCCGCCTTCGCAGGCCAGGGTGTGGTCATGGAAGTGTTCCAGATGTCGCAGACGCGCGGTTTTCATGCCGGTGGTACCGTCCATATTATCCTCAATAACCAGATTGGCTTTAGCACCCACGACCGGGAGGACGCGCGTTCCA
>CAMYKE010000016.1:10680-15881 GCA_947258895.1 uncultured Pseudomonadales bacterium
GCTGGCGATGGACTTCCGCAATGAATACAAGAAGGACGTCGTGATCGATCTTATCTGCTACCGGCGCCGCGGCCACAACGAGGCAGATGAGCCTTCCTCCACCCAGCCAATGATGTACAAGGTGATCAAGAAGCACCCGACCACGCGGGAAATTTATGCTGCCAAACTGGCCAGGGAGGGTGTGGTGAAGCCGGAGCATGGGGAAGAATTGCTGGAGAAAAACCGCGAGACCCTGGATGCCGGAGGGCACCTGGTTGAACATTGGGTGAAAGCGCCCAACTTTGCGCTGTTCGTGGACTGGACCCCCTACCTGAGCAAGGAGTGGACGGCGCGCCATGATACCCGGGTTGATATCGATCGCCTCAGGGCTTTGGGACAGAGCATCACCAGCGTTCCGGACCGCGTTAAGTTACAGCGCCAGGTCGCCAAGATCTACAAGGATCGCCGCCTGATGGTCAGCGGCGAGTCCTCGGTCGACTGGGGTTGTGCCGAAGCATTGGCCTATGCGACCCTGGTCAACGCGGGCCACCCGGTACGGCTCACCGGCCAGGACGTGGGCCGCGGGACTTTTTCACACCGCCATGCGGTACTGCACTCGCAGTCCGATGGGACAATCTATGTGCCGCTGGATAATATCGCCGAGGAACAGCCGCGCTTCGAGATCTACGACTCGCTGCTGTCCGAAGTCGCCGTGCTCGGATTTGAGTACGGGTATGCGGCGACCGCACCCAAGTCGCTGGTAATCTGGGAAGCACAGTTTGGCGATTTTGCCAACAGCGCCCAGGTGGTAATCGACCAGTTTATCACCAGCGGCGAGCACAAGTGGAACCGGTTATGTGGACTGACGATGTTCCTGCCTCATGGTTTCGAAGGGCAGGGTCCCGAGCATTCCTCAGCGCGGCTGGAACGCTACCTGCAGTTGTGTGCCGAGCATAATATCCAGGTGTGTATGCCAACGACGCCGGCGCAGGTATTCCAGGTCGAGCGAGGTCTTGCGTGGGCACTTTTCACACGGTGCTGGGGGAAATCGATACCATCCATCCGGAAAAGGTGACTCGCGCAGTCCTGTGCAGCGGCAAAGTGTTCTACGACCTGCTTAACCGGCGCCGGGAACTGGAGAGTGAGGATATTGCAATCATCCGTCTCGAGCAGATCTACCCGTTTCCCGAAGATGACCTGTTCGAGGTGCTCTCCGAATACACCAACCTGAATGAACTGACCTGGGTGCAGGAAGAGCCGCTGAACCAGGGTGCTTGGTATAGCACCCAGCATCATATGCGTCGCACCATCGCGCGGCACAAGAACTACATCAACCTGGAGCATGTGGCGCGCGAAGCTTCGGCTTCGCCGGCAGTCGGCGCCATGTCGATGCACCTGGAACAGCAACAAAGCGTAGTGAACCAAGCACTCAAGGCATAACAAGCAACCCGAGATCAAGGAACATCGATGAGCATTGAAATAAAAGCGCCGGCTTTTCCGGAATCCGTTGCAGAAGGCACCATCTCAACCTGGCACAAACGACCCGGGGACGCGGTAAAACGTGACGAGCTGATTGTCGATATTGAGACCGACAAGGTCGTGCTGGAGGTGGTTGCACCGAGCGCGGGGCAGATTTCCAAAGTACTGAAAGACGATGGCGAGACGGTAATGAGCTCGGAAGTCATCGGCGAATTCGAGGCCGGCGCCGCTGCCGTTTCGGAAACGCCCGCAGCTGATTCCGAGTCTGAACCTGCTGCTGAGCCCGCCGCCAAGTCCGCCGCTGCGGCGCCGGAACCCGCAGCCGAAGATTTCAGGGCGAGTCCGGCGGCACGCAAGCTGATGGCGGAGCACAAGCTCGCGGCCGGCGCTGTGAAGGGTTCCGGAAAGGGCGGCCTGATTACCAAGGAAGATGTGGTGGCCCAGCTCGAAGCGGCCCCCGCGGAGCCCGCCGCCGCTCCTGCTCCAGCATCCGTGCCAGCGCGGCCCGTATTGGCGGCGATCGATCCCGGCGCGGATGGTCGGATCGAAAAACGCGTGCCGATGTCACGACTGCGCCAGACCATTGCCAAACGGCTCGTGGAAGCGCAACAGACCGCGGCGATGCTCACGACCTACAATGAAGTCAACATGCAACCCGTTATGGAACTGCGCTCGCGGTACAAGGCAGAGTTTGAAAAGGCCCATAATGGCGTGCGGCTGGGTTTTATGTCGTTTTTCGTCAAGGCTGCGGTGGAAGCGTTGAAACGGTTTCCCGCGGTGAATGCATCGATCGATGGTACCGAGATGGTGTATCACGGGTACCAGGATATCGGCGTTGCCGTGTCTGCGGACAAGGGGCTTGTGGTGCCCGTGCTGCGCAGCGCCGAGACCATGAGCCTGGCGGACATCGAGGCAAATATCGCCGCGTATGGCGAGAAGGCGCGGAGCGGCAAGCTTTCCATTGAGGAAATGACCGGCGGCACCTTTACGATTTCGAACGGCGGGGTGTTCGGTTCGTTAATGTCCACGCCGATTCTCAATCCGCCGCAGACCGCGATTCTGGGTATGCACAAGATTCAGGAGCGACCGATGGCGGTCAATGGCGAGGTGCAGGTATTGCCGATGATGTACCTGGCCCTGTCCTATGATCACCGCATGATCGACGGCCGCGAAGCGGTGCAGTTTCTGGTAGCGATCAAGGATTTGCTGGAAGATCCCGCGCGTATCCTGTTGCAAATCTGAATCCAAGGAATCCTGTATGTCAGAGAAATTCGATGTAATCGTCATCGGGGCCGGTCCTGCCGGTTATGTGGCGGCGATACGTGCGGCCCAGCTCGGTCTCAAAGCGGCCTGCATTGACAAATGGCTGGATAAGAATGACAAGCCCGCGTTGGGTGGCACTTGCCTGAATGTGGGCTGTATACCCTCCAAGGCGCTGCTCGATTCGTCCCACAAGTTTGCCGAGGCTCGTCACGGCTTTAAGGCGCACGGCATCGAAACGAAGGGAGTCGATATCGATGTCCCGGCGATGATCGGGCGCAAGGACAAGATCGTCAAGACGCTGACCGGGGGCATCACCGGCTTGTTCAAGGCCAATGGAGTGACACCCCTGTATGGCACCGGCAAGGTGCTGGGGCAGGGGGAGGTCGAATTTGTTCCGCATGGCGGTAAGACGAAAACGTACCAGGCTGGCAACATTATTATTGCGGCTGGTTCCGTGCCGATCGATATCCCTCCTGCGCGCGTCGACGGCGACAGCATCGTCGACAACGAAGGGGCCCTGGAATTCACCGCTGTGCCCGCCAGGCTTGGCGTAATCGGCGCCGGTGTCATCGGGCTGGAACTCGGCAGCGTCTGGAGTCGGCTGGGATCCGAGGTAGTGGTACTCGAGGCACTGCAAGAGTTTCTGCCAGCCGTGGATGCCCAGCTTGCCAAAGCGGCCGAGGCGGAATTCAGGAAACAGGGCCTGGATATCCGGCTGGGTGCCAAGGTGACTGGCAGTAGCGTCACTGCTGATGGGGTGACGGTAACCTACGAGGATAAGGATGGCGAACAGCAGCTCGAGCTGGACAAGCTGATTGTATCGGTCGGTCGACGGCCGTTCACCGACGGTTTGCTCGCTGATGACTGTGGTGTTGAAACCGATAAGCGCGGCTTTATTGTGGTCGATGGGCAATGCCGCACCGCCGTCGCCGGCATCTTTGCAGTAGGTGATGTAGTCCGGGGCCCGATGCTGGCCCATAAAGGTTCTGAAGAAGGCGTAATGGTGGCGGACCTGATCGCCGGCCATGCCGCCCAGATCAACTATGACCTGATTCCATCGGTCATCTACACCCATCCGGAGGTTGCCTGGGTCGGTAAGACCGAGCAACAACTCAAGGCCGACGGGGTGCCCTGCAAAACCGGTGATTTTCCGTTCCAGGCCAGTGGCCGCGCGCTCGCGGCTAATGAAAGCGTGGGCCTGGTAAAGGTGATCTCCCATGCGGAAACGGATCGCATTCTCGGCGTGCACGTATTTGGCCCCAGCGCCGGGGATATTTGCCAACAGGGCGTGGTGGCAATGGAATTCGGTTCCAGCACCGAAGATTTGCAATTAACCGTGTTTTCGCATCCGACTCTGTCGGAAGCGCTGCATGAAGCGGCATTAGCGGTAGACGGGCACGCGATTCACATGCCCAACAGGAAAAAGCGCTAGCCGATAGCGGGATTCAGGGGATCGTGGCATGGTGAACGGCCGAATGCGGCCGGATTTTCCGCGCCAGCGTGATCCCGGGTCCGACAGTCTGCCGGTTGGTCATTTTTATTAATCACACAGGTAATGGTAGCGAGTTATGAATTTACACGAATACCAGGGAAAGCAGCTGTTTGCGGAGTACGGTTTGCCCGTGTCGCGAGGCATTGCTGCAGAGACAGTTCAGGAAGCGGCAGCCGCGGTTGGAAAAATCGATGGCGATAAATGGGTCGTGAAGGCACAGGTGCATGCCGGTGGTCGCGGCAAGGCCGGCGGCGTGAAGCTGGTGAAAAGTAGGGCCGAGATAGAGGAGTTTGCCAGGAAATGGCTTGGACATCGCCTGGTTACCTACCAGACCGATGCGAAAGGCCAGCCGGTCAGCCGGATTCTGGTGGAAGAATGTACGGACATCGCCCAGGAGTTGTACCTGGGTGCGGTGGTGGATCGCTCCACTCGCAGGATCGTGTTCATGGCGTCAACCGAGGGCGGGGTGGAGATCGAGAAAGTAGCCCACGAAACCCCGGAAAAGATTTTGAAGGCCACGATCGATCCGCTGGTCGGCGCGCAGCCTTTCCAGGGCCGCGAGCTGGCCTTTGCACTGGGCCTGGAGGGCAAACAGATCAAGCAGTTTACGCAGATCTTCCTGGGCCTGGCGAAGCTGTTTACGGAGTGTGATCTGGCGCTGCTGGAGATCAATCCGCTGGTCATCACCGCCAGTGGTGACCTGCATTGCCTCGACGCCAAGGTCAATGTGGATGGCAATGCCGTGTATCGCCAGCCCCGGATCAATGAAATGCACGATGCCTCCCTGGAAGACGAGCGCGAGTCGCATGCGGCGCAATGGGACCTGAATTACGTGGCGCTCGATGGTGCGATCGGTTGCATGGTAAATGGCGCGGGGCTGGCGATGGGTACCATGGATATCATTAAACTTCATGGCGGGTTCCCGGCGAATTTCCTCGATGTCGGCGGCGGTGCCACCAAGGAGCGCGTGTCCGAGGCCTTCAAGATT
>CAMYKE010000017.1 GCA_947258895.1 uncultured Pseudomonadales bacterium
ATTGCCCACAGTCTCGAGGAGGCGCTGCAGGTGCAGGCGCGACTGGGTTTTCCCTGCATCATCAGGCCGTCCTTTACCATGGGCGGCAGTGGCGGCGGTATCGCCTACAACCGGGAAGAGTATGTCGAGATCTGCGAGCGCGGGCTGGATCTTTCCCCGACCAGTGAATTACTGATCGACGAATCCCTGATCGGCTGGAAAGAGTACGAAATGGAAGTCGTGCGGGACAAGAATGACAATTGCATCATCGTCTGCTCAATCGAGAACGTCGATCCAATGGGCGTGCATACAGGTGATTCGATTACCGTGGCCCCGGCACAGACCCTGACCGACAAGGAATACCAGTTGATGCGCAACGCATCGATCGCGGTGTTGCGTGAGATTGGCGTCGAGACCGGCGGCTCCAATGTGCAGTTTGGCATGGATCCGGAGACGGGTCGCCTGGTGGTGATTGAAATGAATCCCCGCGTGTCGAGGTCTTCGGCATTGGCGTCCAAGGCTACCGGTTTCCCGATCGCTAAAGTGGCGGCCAAACTGGCGGTGGGGTTTACCCTCGATGAATTGAAAAACGAGATAACCGGCGGGGCAACCCCGGCTTCTTTTGAGCCAACTATCGACTATGTCGTCACCAAGATTCCCCGCTTTACTTTCGAAAAATTCAGCCAGGCGGAGGATCGACTCACTACCCAGATGAAGTCGGTTGGCGAAGTCATGGCAATTGGCAGGACGTTCCAGGAATCCATGCAGAAGGCCTTGCGCGGGCTCGAAGTTGGCATCCATGGCTTCGATCCGGTGACGGCAAAAGTCGACGCCGGCACGATTGCCCAGGATCTGCGTACTCCCAGCACCGAGCGTATGCGCAGGGTTGCCGATGCATTCCGTATCGGCATGTCCGTAGCCGAGGTGTTTGAGCTGACCGGGATTGACCCGTGGTACCTCGTGCAAATCGAGGATATTGTTGCTGAGGAGCAGGCTCTGGCGGATCAGACATTGGCGACGCTTGACAGGCAGCGCCTGTGCCGCCTCAAGCGCAAGGGCTTTGCCGACGCGCGGCTCGCTGCTCTGCTGCAAATCGATGAAGGCAGCGTGCGTGCGCATCGTCACGAGCTGGGCATCCGGCCAGTGTACAAGCGGGTGGACACCTGCGCGGCCGAGTTTGCCTCGCCCACGGCCTATATGTATTCAACCTACGAAGAGGAATGCGAGGCGCGTCCCTCGCAACGGAACAAGATTATCGTACTCGGCGGTGGTCCCAATCGCATCGGTCAGGGCATCGAGTTCGATTACTGCTGTGTGCATGCGGCGCTGGCCATGCGCGAAGACGGTTACGAATCCATCATGGTAAATTGTAATCCTGAAACGGTGTCCACCGACTATGATACCTCGGACCGGCTCTATTTTGAGCCGGTGACCCTGGAGGACGTGCTCGAGATCATCCATGTGGAACAGCCGACGGGAATCATTGTCCAGTTCGGCGGGCAGACGCCGTTAAATTTGGCGGAGAGCCTTGAGGCGGCGGGCGCGCCCATTATTGGCACGTCACCGGACGCGATTGACCGGGCCGAAGACCGCGAGCGATTCCAGCAGTTTGTGGAGAAATTGCAGCTGCTGCAACCACCCAACGGCACGGTGAGAAGCCTGCAGCAAGCTCTGGAAAAGGCGGCGGAAATCGGCTATCCGCTGGTCGTTCGACCTTCCTACGTGCTTGGTGGGCGCGCGATGGAGATCGTCCATTCCGATGAGGATTTGAGCCGCTACATGCAGGAAGCGGTGGCAGTCTCCAACGAGAGTCCGGTGTTGCTGGATCATTTCCTGAGTTCGGCTATCGAGGTCGATGTCGATGCGGTGTGCGATGGCAAACAGGTGGTGATCGGCGCCATCATGCAGCATATTGAGCAAGCAGGCGTGCACTCCGGAGACTCCGCCTGTTCCTTGCCGCCTTATAGCCTGGGCGAGGAGGTGATCGCGCGGATCCGCAGCCAGGTCGTTGAGATGGCGCTGGAACTGGGTGTTGTCGGCCTTATGAACGTACAGCTGGCCGTGCAGGGTGACCAGGTTTTCGTGCTGGAGGTGAATCCACGCGCTTCCCGTACTGTCCCGTTTGTTTCCAAGTGTATCGGCGTCTCCCTGGCGAAGATTGCCGCGCGCTGCATGGCGGGCAGATCTCTTGAGCAGCAGGGATTTACCAGGGAGATTATCCCGAAATTCATCAGCGTCAAGGAAGCGGTATTCCCGTTCAATAAATTTCAGGGTGTGGATCCGATCCTGGGGCCGGAGATGAAATCTACCGGTGAAGTGATGGGTGTCGGCGACTCCTTCGGCGAAGCGTTTGCCAAGGCCCAGGCAGGCGCAGGCGATCCACTGCCGCGTGGCGGGTTGGCGTTCGTTAGCGTGAGAGACGCGGACAAGCAGGACATCGTCGAGGTTGCCAGGCGTCTGGTCGAGCTGGATTTTGACCTGGTGGCCACTCGCGGAACGGCGAAGGTGCTGGGTGACGCGGGACTAAAGGTCGCGATTGTGAACAAGGTGCTGGAAGGGCGCCCTCACATCGTGGATATGTTGAAGAACGACGAGATTGATTACATTGTGAATACCACTGAAGGCAAACAGGCGATCGCTGACTCGGCGAGCATTCGACGGTCCGCGCTCCAGAACAAGGTGTGTTATACCACCACCGTGGCCGCGGCAGCGGCGTTTTGTGAAGCGCTGGCCTTCGGAGAAGAGAAAACAGTGCGCCGTTTACAGGATCTGCACAGGAGTGCTGAGACATGAGTAAAGTACCTATGACGGTCGCGGGCGAGCAGGCCCTGCGCGAAGAGCTGGATCGACTGAAAAGTATCGAACGGCCCCGGATCATCGCTGCCATCGCGGAAGCGCGGGCGCACGGGGACCTGAAGGAGAACGCCGAATACCATGCAGCTCGCGAAGAGCAGGGCTTCACCGAGGCACGGATACGGGATATCGAGGGAAAACTTTCCGGCGCACATGTTATCGACGTGACCCGGATACCCCATACCGGCAGGGTTATTTTTGGCGTGACGGTAGCAGTCGAGAACCTGGATTCAGGTGCCTCCGCGACCTATACGATCGTGGGTGATGACGAGGCAGATCTCAAGGCACTAAAAATTTCGGTGTCCTCCCCCATCGCGCGTGCGCTAATCGGCAAGTCCGAGGGCGATGTTGTAATGGTGCGTATCCCTGACGGCGAGGTGGAATACGAAATCGTCGAGGTCAGGCACGTTTAGGCGCTTTTTAGTTGTTTTTCCGCAGAATTTATAGCGAAGGCTTGTCGGCTCACGCCTGGCCGCTCAGGTAATAGCGAGCTATATTCGATAACGGAGGCGGGTCTCCTGCGGCTGCTTTGTATAGCAGTGCGATGTTACCGATTGCCTGCACCAGGTCGCAGTCGAACGATTCGCAGATTGATGAGACCAGCCGTTTTTTCTGCTCCCGATCTGCTGCGTTGACCTTGATTTTGATTAATTCGTGATCGTTTAGTGCCCGGCCGATTTCTTGCTGAACGCCAGCGGAGAGCCCCGCATCGCCGATGATTACCACGGGTTTAAGTTTATGGCCAATACGGCGGAATTCCTTGATTTTCTCACTGCTTAGCGACATGTTAGGCTACCTGTAATATGAACCCCGTTGTGGGGCGGGGATTATAGTCCCGGCCGGCCCGGGTCGGCAACATTCATTCAGTCACGCTGTAAGTTCCATGAGTAGAAGTAAAAGTAGCGGCCGGTGGTTGCAAGAGCACTTTAATGACGCGTATGTAAAGCGTTCGCGGCAGGACGGATATCGTTCGCGTGCGAGTTATAAACTATTGGAAATACAGGAGAAAGACCGAATTTTTAAACCCGGCATTCGGGTGCTCGACCTGGGTGCGGCACCGGGTGGATGGTCACAGGTCGCCGTCAAACTGGTCAGCCCCGGCGGCCTGGTGATCGCGTCCGATATTCTGCTCATGGACCCAATCGAATCCGTGAACTTTATTCAGGGGGACTTCACCGAAAAAGGAGTATATGATCAGATCATAGCGGCATTGGGTAATCAGCCCCTGGATCTTGTAATTTCAGACTTGGCCCCAAATATGAGTGGTATCAGTGAAGTGGACAATCCCCGCGCCATGTATTTGACCGAGTTGGCGCTGGAATTGTCCGTGGAGTCCCTTGGTGCCGGTGGTTCGCTGTTGATGAAAGTTTTCCAGGGCGCCGGTTTTGAGGAATTATTAAATTCTGCGCGGTCAAATTTCAAGAAGGTGCAAATGCGTAAACCTTCTGCATCACGGGCCCGATCCAGGGAGCAATACCTGTTGGCGAGCGACTTTCGCGGCTAGCCTATACGTATCACCCGAAAGATCTGCTTGCGCTGTCGGTACGTATATGGAAGGTGTGGACGGATCACCTAATTAATCGATGAGGATACTGCCTTGAATGATATGGCAAAAAACTTGGTTCTGTGGCTGGTTATAGCGGCTGTCCTGTTGACGGTGTTTAACAATTTCAACGTAGAACCGGAGCAACAGCAGCTTAATTACTCGGATTTCGTAAGCCAGGTACAGAGTGATCAAATCAGTCAGGTGACCATTGACGGGTACGTAATATCCGGGCTACGCCGTGATGGCAGCAATTTCAAGACGATACGCCCCGCGCTGCAAGACCCGAAACTGATCGATGATTTGCTCGAACATCGCGTGGAAGTGGTCGGTAAGCAGCCGGAGCAGCAGAGTATCTGGACCCAGTTGCTGGTGGCAGCATTCCCGATCTTGGTAATACTTGCCGTGTTCATGTTTTTCATGCGCCAGATGCAAGGTGGCGGAAGCGGTGGCAAGGGACCCATGGCGTTCGGCAAGAGCAAGGCCAGGTTGCTCGGTGAAGATCAGGTGAAGACCACGTTCGCGGACGTTGCCGGCGTCGAAGAGGCGAAGGAAGAAGTACAGGAGCTGGTCGAGTTTCTGCGTGAGCCGGGCAAATTTCAGCGCCTGGGTGGTCATATTCCCCGCGGCGTCCTGCTCGTCGGTCAACCCGGTACAGGTAAAACCCTGCTGGCCAAGGCGATTGCCGGAGAGGCGAAGGTGCCCTTCTTTACGATCTCGGGCTCCGACTTCGTCGAAATGTTTGTCGGCGTGGGTGCCAGCCGGGTTAGAGATATGTTCGACCAGGCCAAGAAACACGCACCCTGCATCATTTTCATCGACGAAATCGATGCGGTCGGGCGGCACCGTGGCGCCGGTCTGGGTGGCGGACATGACGAACGTGAGCAGACTCTCAACCAGTTGTTGGTTGAAATGGACGGTTTTGAGGGCAAGGAAGGCGTTATTGTTATCGCTGCAACAAACCGGCCCGATGTGCTGGATCCCGCACTTTTGCGGCCCGGGCGCTTTGACCGCCAGGTTGTAGTCGGCTTGCCCGATATTCGGGGTCGCGAGCAGATCCTTAAAGTTCACATGCGTAAGGTGCCCATCGCAGAGGACGTAAAGGCGAGTTTGATCGCGCGGGGTACCCCCGGTTTTTCCGGCGCGGATTTGGCCAACCTCGTCAACGAGGCATCGTTGTTTGCTGCCCGCGCGAATCGAAGGACGGTGACGATGCAGCAGTTCGAGCTTGCCAAAGACAAGATCATGATGGGAGCGGAGCGGCGCTCCATGGTGATGTCCGAGAACGAAAAACGCAATACCGCCTATCACGAGTCGGGTCACGCGATCGTGGGGCGCATTGTTCCCGAGCATGACCCGGTGTACAAGGTAAGCATCATCCCGCGGGGGCGAGCACTGGGTGTAACCATGTTCCTGCCCGAGGAAGACCGCTACAGCCACAGCAAGCGGTCTCTGATCAGCCAGGTGTGCAGCTTATTTGGTGGCCGTATCGCCGAGGAAATGATTCTCGGTCCAAACGGTGTCACCACCGGCGCGTCGAACGACATTCAGCGTGCTACTGCCATGGTGCGTAACATGGTGACCAAGTGGGGACTGTCGGAGAAAATGGGCCCGCTGATGTACGAGGAAGATGAAGGCGAAGTATTTTTGGGACGTTCCGCGGCGTCTACGCAAAGCCATGTGTCGGCAGAGACCAAGCGCCAGATCGATGTAGAAGTACGCAGCATCATCGACTCCTGTTACAGCGACGCCAAGAAGATCCTCGAGGAAAATATCGACAAGTTGCACCTGATGGCCGAAGCCCTGATACAGTATGAGACCATTGATGCGGATCAGATCGAGGACATCATGGCCGGCAAGAAACCGCGTCCGCCCAAGGACACCGGTGGCGGAACGGGAGCAGAAACCGGTTCGGAGGAAACAACGCAGTCCGGCAAGGCCGACGCTGCCGGTGATCCCCTGACGCGTCCTGCGGAGGAGCACTAACCGCTAATCCGTGCTGCCTATATGACGGAATCCCAGTTTCCCGCGCAATTGGATTGCGCGGGGAAAATCCTGGACCTCGCTCAGCCAAACATCATGGGGGTGCTTAACGTCACCCCCGATTCATTTTCTGACGGCGCACAGTATTATCGTGGAGGGACGTTGGATATCGGTGTGGCGCTGGCGCGTGCCGAACAGATGGTTGCGGATGGAGCGGCGATCATTGATGTCGGGGGCGAGTCTACTCGCCCGGGTGCCGAGCCGGTTACGGAGCAGCAGGAGATTGACCGCGTCGCGCCGGTGATCGACGCCCTGAGCGCGCGAATCCCCGCCGTGATCTCGGTTGACACCAGTAATCCTGGCGTGATGAGGGCCGCTGTGGCCGCTGGAGCAGGGCTGGTGAATGATGTGCGGGCACTGTCGAAGGACCTTGCGCTGGAGACGCTGGTGCAGCTGGAGGTGCCGGTTTGCCTGATGCATATGCAAGGCCAGCCCGGAACCATGCAATTGGCGCCGGGATATGAAAACGTGGTAGCGGAAGTTCATGATTTTTTGCAGGCGCGTGTGCGTACGTGCGTCAGGGCGGGGATTCCACAGCATAAAATCATCGTCGATCCCGGGTTTGGCTTTGGTAAGACTTTACAACATAACCTGGAATTACTTAAAGGTCTGGCTGCTTTCAAGCATCTGGGCATTGCCGTGGCTGTGGGCATCTCACGCAAATCCATGCTGGGCCAGTTAACGGGGCGCGGAGTGAATGATCGCCTCTATGCCGGTCTGGCGGCCGCGACGGTTGCGATTCTAAACGGAGCGAGGATAATACGTTGCCATGACGTTGCTGAAACTCTGGATGCGGTTAAGGTCGCCGCGGCCGTAGTATAGAGGCCGCATCTCAATCTGAGCAGTGTTCAATCCGGCGAGCAGGTAGTCGCCTAGCGATTGCTGATAATTAAGTTAAAATCTATCCATTATGAATAAAAAATACTTTGGAACCGACGGGATTCGCGGCTGTGTAGGGGAGCACCCGATCACTGCAGAATTTATGCTAAAACTTGGTTGGGCAGCGGGTAAGGTATTTGCTGAGCAGGGCGCCAGCAGGATTTTGATCGGCAAGGATACTCGGATCTCGGGCTACATGTTTGAGTCAGCGCTTGAGGCGGGTATTATTTCGGCGGGTGTGAGTGTGAGCTTGCTGGGGCCAATGCGAACTCCCGCCATCGCCTATCTGACGCGGACTTTCCACGCGCAGGCCGGCATCGTGATCAGCGCTTCCCACAATCCCTTTCAGGACAACGGTATCAAGTTTTTCTCCGGTGCGGGAACGAAGCTGCCCGATGAGACCGAGCTGGCAATCGAGGAGAAGCTGGACGCGGCCATGTTTACAGAACCTTCCAGCATGCTCGGCAAGGCATCTCGCGTGGAAGACGCGGCGGGTCGCTACATCGAATTCTGTAAGAGCACCGCGCTGACCGGGCTCGATTTGTCGGGCCTCAAAATTGCTATCGATTGCGCTAATGGCGCCACGTACCATGTGGCTCCGAACGTATTTACCGAACTGGGCGCGAAAATCCATGCGATTGGCGTAGTCCCCGATGGGCTTAATATCAATGAAGGTTGCGGTGCCACCAACCCTGACGCGCTTTGCCGAGCTGTGAGGGAGCTAAATTTTGATCTGGGTATCGCCCTGGACGGAGACGGCGACCGTGTGCAAATGGTTGATCGGCATGGCGAGTTGGTAGATGGTGATGAGCTCGTTTACATTATTGCCAAGCATAAGCAAGCGGTGAATCGCTTGAGCGGTGGAGTGGTCGGGACTTTAATGAGTAACCTGGGCATGGAAATCGCGCTGGGTGAGCTGGAGATTCCTTTTGAACGAGCCAACGTC
Organism: uncultured Pseudomonadales bacterium; assembly: GCA_947258895.1. The sequence goes on from CAMYKE010000017.1 coordinate 8,244, forward strand.
GGGGATCGCTATGTGCTGGAACTGATGCAACAGCGAGATTGGTCTTTGGGCGGAGAATCTTCAGGCCATATCATTTGCCTGGATAAGACCACTACCGGGGATGGTATCGTCGGCGCTGTTCAGGTGTTGGGTGCGATAGCGGCCTCCGGCAAGGAGTTGCATGAACTCAAGCGTGGAATGGTAAAAATGCCTCAGACCATGCTTAATGTGCGCTTGCGGCAACACAGCGATCCTTCCGAAAGCCCCCGAGTGCAAAAGGCAATTGCCGATGTTGAGGACAAATTGGGGGGTCGAGGCCGGGTGTTGCTGCGGCTCTCCGGAACAGAGCCGGTCGCGCGGGTAATGATTGAGGGTGAAGACGCAAATTTGGTCAAACGTTTAACGCAGGAACTGGCTGACGAGGTGCAGAAAGCCGTCGGTTAGCAAGCGAGTTGAAAGCTCTCGGGGCACCCGGCTATTAACCTGTTAGACCCGTAAATCCCATCTTGTAAGTTAGAGGCAACTCGGCTAGTATTGGCGCCCTTCTAAAAGGGCACCCATGCCGCGGGTCGGTGCGCACTGCTATCCGGCCCCGCCGATTCCGGGTGATGGCGGTTGGAAATACGGCGGCATCGAAGTTGACATAATACGTTTATGAAAGACTTCTTCGGCATGTGAAAGGGTCGGTGCCGCGAATCTTTAGACAGCGAGCAGGTTCGAGCAGGTGCTCGCAGCAGGTTAATTGAATGGAAAGCATCATCTTAATAGTACATGTCCTCCTGGCGTTAGCGGTCATCGGACTGGTTTTGTTACAGCAAGGTAAGGGCGCAGATATGGGCGCTTCCTTCGGTTCCGGGTCGTCCCAGACGCTGTTCGGTAGTCAGGGTTCCGGGAATTTCCTGACGCGCACGACCGCAGTACTTGCGACCGCGTTTTTCATTACCAGCTTTGCGTTGGCTATTCTCGCCAAGCAGCAGGTCGAAGCGCAGGCTGAATTGGGTATTCCCCAGGTAATTAGCGAAGAAGCGCCGCTGGTGACTGAGGAATTGCCGGAAGTATTCGAGGAAGACCTGCCGGAATTTGATTCCGGAATGGTGGCGCCAGAGGCCCCGCTCGATGGCGATCTTCCCCAGGTGGATGAATAAACCGAACGTAGTTACCTAACGAAAATTGCCGAAGTGGTGGAATTGGTAGACACGCTATCTTGAGGGGGTAGTGGCCTATGGTCGTGCGGGTTCAAGTCCCGCCTTCGGCACCATTCAATGCGAATGCTGTCCTAAAAAAAAGTAATAGAAGTTGCCTTGACCGCTTCGCGGCAGCTCTCTATAATCCGCTTTCTTTTTGCAGGGCACCAAAAGCTGCGAGCAAGAGGCGAAGGTCGCATTACGACCGAAGTCGACAAGTTAGCACTATACGAGTTTGATGCGGGGTGGAGCAGCCTGGTAGTTTGTTGGGCTCCCTGTGCCGCAAGAGGCGAAGGTCGTTTCACGACCGAAACCTGACAATTAGCACTATACGAGTTTGATGCGGGGTGGAGCAGCCTGGTAGCTCGTCGGGCTCATAACCCGAAGGTCGTTGGTTCAAATCCAGCCCCCGCTACCAATAAAGAAGCCGGTTCAATAGAGCCGGCTTTTTTTGTGGTGCGCCAGGCATGGCGCGTAGCGCCGTGACAGGCGCTGTTCCGACACACGTGGTGGTGGTCGGATGACTTGGCGGTGAAAGCCCGCTATCGGCCCGGCAAGGGGAACGATTAGCCGAACGGCAAGGGTGTCCATCGCGAGGTGGAATCTGAAGGAAGTCGAAGGCAAAACACTGACCCGACGAACAGGAATCGCATAGGAGGCGGTCACAGTGGGTAAGAAGGCCATTATCTTCAAAGCCCGATTCTTGCACAGAAGCTGAGGACGTAGATGCGGCGGGTATAAGTGGGAAGGTCACGCGCATTACCCTGGGAGGTCTGATTCCCTGCCTCTGGCTACCGACATCGTAAGATGGCGGGATGGGGGGCCAGAAGTCAGCA
>CAMYKE010000018.1 GCA_947258895.1 uncultured Pseudomonadales bacterium
TGTCCAGTTGCTCCGCATTGGGATCGGAAGCCGTGATCAGGCTGGCGGGATAGCCGTTGTTACATAATCCGCCAATGAGGCTGGTGGCCATATTGCCGGCGCCAATAAAGGCGAGTCTAGCGTTCTGTTGTCGCAAATTGTTACTCATCAGGTAATTGTCGATCGGGGGCCGGGTTTGCGTGGACCAAAGATGGCGGTGCCAATCCTGACCATTGTTGCGCCGGCGCTACTGGCGCATTCTAAATCATTTGACATGCCCATCGATAGCGTGTCCAGGGCAAATCCCGATTTGTTTAACTGTTGCAGCGCGTTGTTGAGCTGCCCGAATGCTGCGGCCAGTTGTTGGTCGTCCAGGTCGGGCGCCGGAATCGCCATCAGGCCGCGCAGCGTAAGGCGCGGCAGCGGGACAATCTCCCCTGCCAGTGCCGCGACGTCTGCCAGCGCCACGCCCGCTTTGCTTGGCTCGTTGCTGACATTTACCTGGATACAGATATTAAGCGGCGTGGTGCCGCTGCGCTGTGCACTCAGGCGCCGCGCGATTTTGCTACGGTCGACGCCGTGGACCCAGTCGAAGTGCTGCGCAATGGCGGCGGTTTTGTTTGCCTGGATGGGCCCGATAAAGTGCCAGGTAATGGGCAGGTGCTGCAGATGCTGCTGTTTTTGCAGCGCCTCCTGAAGGTAATTTTCGCCAAAATCCCGCAAGCCCGCGCCGAACGCAGCGCTGACCTCATTCGCGCTGCGGGTCTTGCTAACTGCGATAAGCTGTACTATACCGGTACTACGGTCCGAAAGTTTCTCGGCTGCATTGATTCGTGCGCGTACCCGGGCGATATTCTTAATGAGTGTGTCGGTCATGCGGGGTTGGCCAGGTGGAATAGTTGTGTTAAATAAGCCGCAGCAAGGCTAACATTAATTAATTGATAATTGAATGATGATGGAGACCTATGGATATCACGGAATTATTGTCCTTTACCGTTAAGCAGAACGCTTCCGATCTGCATTTATCGGCAGGGGTTCCACCAATGATTCGAGTCGATGGCGACGTGCGGCGGGTAAATGTACCAGCGATGGAGCATAAAGAGGTGCATGGCCTGATTTACGACATCATGAACGACAAGCAGCGCAAGGATTACGAAGAGTACCTGGAAACGGACTTTTCATTCGAGGTACCAGGAGTAGCGCGATTCCGGGTCAATGCCTTTAATCATAACCGCGGTGCCGGCGCGGTATTCCGAACCATTCCCTCCAAGGTGCTCACGCTGGAGGATTTGGGGCTGGGTAAGACGTTCGGCGATCTCGCCACGCTGCCGCGGGGGCTGGTGCTGGTCACGGGGCCAACCGGTTCGGGGAAAAGCACCACGCTGGCGGCAATGGTGGATCACGTCAATAATATACGTTACGACCACGTGCTGACCATCGAGGACCCGATCGAATTTGTTCACGAGAGTAAGAAATGCCTGGTTAACCAGCGTGAGGTGCACCGTGACACGTTCGGTTTTAACGAGGCGCTCCGTTCGGCGTTGCGGGAAGACCCGGATGTAATCCTGGTGGGCGAGCTGCGGGATCTTGAAACCATTCGCCTGGCGTTGACGGCGGCTGAAACGGGTCACCTGGTATTCGGTACCTTGCACACCACCTCGGCGGCGAAAACCATTGACCGGATTATCGATGTGTTTCCGGGGGAAGAAAAGTCCATGGTGCGCTCTATGCTGTCTGAGTCGCTGCGGGGCGTAGTATCCCAGACGCTATTGAAAAAAACCGGCGGCGGCCGCTGCGCTGCTCATGAAATATTGATTACAACACCTGCGATCAGAAACCTGATTCGCGAAGACAAAGTCGCGCAGATGTACTCGGCGATCCAGACAGGTGCGGCACACGGGATGGTAACCCTGGATCAATCGCTGCGTGATTTGATGCAAAAGGGTACGATCACCAAGGATGTCGCCAGGGAAAAGTCCGCAAATCCGGACAGCTTCGCGTAACTGACCTGTAATGACGCAATAAACCAAGGAGAGACCGGTGGACCTAGATAAGATGCTCAGGCTGATGAGTGATAAAAAGTCATCAGATTTATTTATTACCGCGGGCTTGCCGCCGAGCATGAAGGTAGATGGGGTAATTAAACACCTGACCTCCGAACCACTCAGTCCGGAGAAAGCCCGTGAAATCGTGCTGGGCGCGATGAATGAAGCGCAGCGCAAAGAGTTTATGCTCAGCCACGAGTGCAACTTTGCCATCAGTGCTCGTGGCGTAGGTCGCTTCCGGGTAAGCGCATTTTACCAGCGTAACCTGGTAGGCATGGTGCTCAGGCGCATAGAGACCCGCATTCCCACGGCGGCGGAACTCGGCTTGCCGGAGGTGATTAACGACCTTGCCATGACCAAGCGCGGCCTGATCGTCTTTGTCGGTGCGACCGGTACCGGTAAGTCGACCTCGCTGGCGTCGATGGTCGGCCACCGCAACAGGAGTAGCGACGGGCATATCGTCAGCATCGAAGATCCCATCGAATATATACACCAGCATGACAAATGCATCATCACGCAGCGCGAGGTGGGAATTGACACCGAATCCTTCGAAGTGGCATTGCGTAACATCCTGCGCCAGGCCCCGGACGTGATTATGGTCGGTGAGATTCGGACCCGGGAGACCATGGAGCACTCCATTGTGTTCGCCGATACGGGGCATCTGTGTTTGGCGACATTGCACGCAAACAATGCCAATCAGGCCTTCGGCCGCATCATGAATTTCTTTCCCGCCGATCGCCATTCACAGGCCTGGATGGACCTGTCACTCAACCTGAAGGCAATCGTTGCCCAGCAACTGATTCCAAAGCCGGATGGTAAAGGCAGGACCGTGGTGACCGAGGTGCTGATTAATACCCCGATCATGGCGGACCATATCCGCAAGGGTGAAGTCCACCTGTTGAAGGATATCATGGCACGCTCTACCGAAGCGGGTATGCATACCTTCGATCAGGCGCTGTTCAAGGCCTACAAGGCAGGCGAGATCAGTTACGATGCTGCGCTGGTGCATGCCGATTCGATGAACGACCTGCGCCTGATGATCAAGCTCGATTCGGAGAGCTATATCGAAGACCAGATGGCCGCCGCCGGCAAACTTTCGCTGGAAGGAACCACGGACTCGCCATTTCGACGTTGATATCGCCCCAGGCAACGCACGCGAATAACCTGTTTCGTACCTCGGAGCCAGCACGCAAAGGGTGTGTGGCTCAGGTTTTTAAATTACATGCGTTGGGATTGGTACACGCGGTTGCCGCCGGTGTAGGTATAGCGGACTCTGCCACACAGATCGCTATTTAGTCGCGGGCTATTGTGCCCGCGGGAGAGCATCGACTCTGCCCTGAGTTGCCAGCGTTCCCGGGGCGAAAAAATACAAATATCCGCAACCTCCCCAATGCCAAGCGTGCCCGCCGCCAGGCCCATAATAGCGGCCGGTCCCTGGGTCAATCGGGTGATCAGTTCGTCCAGTTCCAGCAGCTGCTGCTCGACCAGTTGCAGCGCTTGCGGAAGCATGGTTTCCAGTGTTGAAATACCCGCCGCGGTTGCGGCAAAAGGTGCCATTTTGGCAGCCGTTTCATGCGGTTTGTGGTCCGAGCGAATTGCGCTTAACACGCCGTCTCGCAGCCCTCGCCGCAGCGCCTCGCGATCTGTGTCAGATCGCAATGGCGGTTGTACGTGATACAGGCTGTTAAAGTCCCGGATCGCCGCCTCGGTCTCCAGTAGCTGATAAATCCCGGTATCGGCCGTAACCGGCAAGCCGCTAGCCTGAGCCTCCTCGATCAGTGCCACCGACCGCGCGGTCGATATTGGACCGAAATGGGCGCGCACGCCGGTTTGTTCGACCAGCAGCAGGTCCCGCGCCAACGCTACGGTTTCGGCGCTGGCCGGGATGCCCGGCAATCCCAGCCGCGTGGCATAACCGCCCTGGTGAGCGCAACCGCCTTCCTCCAGGGCATCGTCAGACGGGCTGAATAGCACCAGCAGGTCGAGACTCGCCGCGTATTCAAGGCAGCGCAGCAGAATTCGGTTGTTACTAAACGGCTGGCGCATGTTGCTGAACGCGATGCATCCCGCATCCTTTAGCCGACCCATCTCGCTGAGTTTTTCTCCTGCCAGGCCTTTGGTGAGCGCACCTATTGGATACAGATGGGTATAGCCCTGGTCGCGCGCACGGTCCTGGATCAGCGTCGCGACGGAAGGGCTGTCTATTATCGGTGCGGTGTCCGGGGTACAGCACAGGCTGGTAAAGCCCCCCGCCGCCGCCGCGTGGGTTTCACTGGCGATGGTGCCCTTGTACTCATAGCCGGGTTCGGGAATGTGGGTGCCAATGTCAATAAATCCGGGCGTCACTAAGAGACCGGAGGCATCGATGACAGTCTCCGCTGCAAACTGCCGGGCGGTCGCCCCTATTGCCATGATCTTGCCGTCTGCCACGTAGAGGTCGTCGACCCGGTCGACCTGGTTTGCCGGGTCGAGAATGTGTCCGCCGCCAACAAGGATGCTCATGAGCTGATTTATTCGCGTGCGGGCTGCGGGCGATGCAGCGAAACGAGGTCCTGATCGGCAAAATCGGTTTGCTGTCCCTGCATAGTCTGCCCGCTCATCGCCATGGACATAACGGCCATCCGCACCGCGATACCATAACTGACCTGGCTGAGAATGACCGACTGCGGGCCATCCGCGACTTCCGACTCGATTTCAACGCCCCGATTGATAGGGCCCGGGTGCATCACAATCGCGTCGGGCCTGGCCCGCTTCAGCTTGTCCCGGGTAAGGCCGTAGAGTTGGTAGTACTCGTGTTCGCTCGGCAACAACGCACTCTGCATGCGTTCATTCTGCAGGCGCAGCATGATAACCACATCCACATCAGTCAAGCCGTCGATGGCACGGTTATAAACCTTGACGCCGAGCGACTCGACATCGGTGGGCAACAGGGTGTTGGGCGCAATTACCCGGATATCCGGGACCCCCAGGGTTGCCAGCGCGTGGATTTGAGAGCGGGCAACCCGGGAATGCAAAATATCGCCGACAATGGCGACACTGAGCTTGTCAAAATCACCCTTGTGGTGGCGAATCGCGAACATATCCAGCATCGCTTGCGTGGGGTGTGCGTGGCGTCCATCACCGGCGTTGATGATGGCGACATTGGGAGTAACCTGTTCGGCGATAAAATGGGCGGCGCCGCTGTCCGCATGGCGCACTACGAACATGTCGCTGGCCATGGCCTCAAGGTTTTTCAGCATATCGAGCAGGGACTCGCCCTTGGTGGTTGCGGAAGTGTTGATATTCAGGTTAATCACGTCCGCCGACAGGCGTTTGGCCGCGAGTTCAAAGGTGGTGCGGGTGCGGGTCGAGGCTTCGAAAAACAGGTTAACGACGGTCTTGCCGCGCAACAAGGGTACTTTCTTGACCGATTGCTGCTCCATACTGATGAAGGAATCAGCGGTATCGAGGATTTCCAGTAGCAGGGTTTTGGAGAGGCCTTCGGTGGTAAGGAAATGGCGGAGTTGTCCGGAATCGGAGAGTTGGATTTGCGATGCTTCGGCAACGGGCCTCATAGGGGGGCAATTTTAGCGAAAATTGATCGAAGGCGGAATCTGTTTGACAGATTTATTTCGCACCGTACTCGTTCCGTGCGGGGTTCACTGCTCCAGCGTGGTGATCGCCAGCGCCAGGTGGTCCGGGCCGCTCAGCTTGATTCGCTGGTTGGCGGGCAGTTTCAGGTTTTGCCCGGCGATATCGGCCCTGATCGGCAGCTCGTTGGCATTCAGGTCTGTGAGTACAGCCAGCGTAACGCTCGCGGGACGGCCATACTCGAACAGCACGTTCAGCGCCGCTCGAATAGTGCGGCCGGTCATCAGTACATCGTCTACGAGGATCACGTGGCGGCCTTCAGTCATGACCGGCAATATCGAGGTCTTAACCTTCGGATTCAGGCCAATGCGGGTAAAATCATCGCGGTAGAATGAGATGTCGAGCGTGCCAAGCGGGTCTTTCACAAGTTTTGCGGCGACCAGGCGCTCGTGAATACGTTGCGCCACCCACACCCCGCCGGTATGAATGCCGATTACCAATGGGTCGCTGATGCTGCGCTCGTTACAGCGTATCTCGAGTTGCTCGATTACCTGACCCAATAACGGCTCGGCGTCGGTCTGCATTACTTCTGCTCCTGAGAGTGGCTGTCAACGGTAGACCTATCTTGCCGGAACCAGCTTTCCAGAATCAAGCCGGCGGCAATACTATCGATACTGAAGCCAGTCTTGACCGAACGCCCCTCGCTGGTGGCATAGCCCTCGGCTTCGCAGGAGGACAGGCGTTCGTCCATCTCAAAGCTGGGGCGGTGAAAGCGGCCATGCAGGCGTCTTGCGAACTTGCGCGCGCGCAGCGCCATATCACCTTCAGCGCCATCCATTTTCAGTGGTATGCCAACCACGAAGCCATCGGGCTGCCAGGTATTGACCAGGCTTGCCACCGCATCCCAGTCGGGTATCCCGTCGTGCGCCCTGAGCGCATCCAGCGGAGTGGCGGTACCGGTGAGCTCTTGCCCTACTGCGACGCCGATACACCTGGTACCAAAATCAAACGCAAGGAACCGCCTGCTCGCCAACTGCCCCGAATCAATCATATGAGCGGCGGGCCAAAACCGTCACTCGCTGATCCGGCAGTCCGCGTGCTGCGATGAGCATCCCTAGGCATGCCCGGCATCTGGGCCGATACGGCTGATATCGATACCGAGCAGCGCTGCTGCCGCATCCAGGCGTTTCTCGCACGGCACGTGAAAGATGATATCCAGATCAGCCGGCGCATTGATCCAGCTATTGTCCGCCAGTTCCTGCTCCAGTTGGCCCGCGCCCCAGCCGGCATATCCCAGCGCCACCAGGCAGTCTTCCGGCCCTTCATCGTCGGCGATCGCGGCAAGAATGTCCCTGGAGGTGGTTAGGCTGATGCGCTCGGTTAGCGGCAGCGTTGCCTTCCAGTTGCCGGTACCGCTGTGCAGGATGAACCCATGATCGGTTTGCACTGGCCCGCCGGCGTATATTGGCGTGTGCTTGAGGGCTTCGGAATGGACCGGTATATCGAGGCGCTGCAGAATTTCCCCCAACGAAATACTGGTGGGCCGATTGATGACAAGTCCCATTGCGCCTTGCTCGTCATGCTCACACATATAGGTGACCGTGTGGGCGAACCCTGACCCCTGCATGTGGGGCATGGCGATCAAAAAATGACCTTTTAGCGATTCCGAGAAATTCGAGCTATGCATAACCATTACTATGAGGGCGTTGCTACCTGTTATCAAGACGCGAAGTTAGAGTTCCCAAACTCTACAAAACCGGACTCTGGCCATCCTTGCTAAACATCCAGGTCCGAGTTATTTCCAGCTGGTCATACTCTTTGCGCAGATGATCCGGGAAAGGTGCGAAGGGCTCTGCAAGCCGCACGATGCGAATGGCCGCATCGTCCAGAACCTTGTGTCCGGAGGAACGCAGTACCTGGATGTTTCGCACACTGCCATTGGGCATCAGGGTCACCACCAGGCGCAGGCTGCCATAGATCTTGCGCCGCCGCGCCTCTTCAGGATAGTTCAGCTTGCCGACGCGGTGAATTTTAGTAATCCACTGCTTCACATAATACGCATCGAGGGTTTTCAATGCCGCTACCGAGCTTATGCGGTGCACCCGGGTCTTTTTGGTCTGAAACTGTTCGTGGCGATCCAGCTTGGCATCCAGGCTGGCAAGATTGAGGCTGCGTTCCAACAATGAAATTTCCTGGTCCACCGATACCAACTTATCCTCCAGGGGCAGGTCCTGCTGCAGGCTCACGACTTGACGTTCCGCAGTATCGGTGGTGATCTGCTTGACCTCACGGGTCGCGGCGTCAGGTTGCGCTTCTGGCGGCGTCTCGGGGGTAATTTCCCGGATTCGCTGTTCGTTGAATTCCGCCTGCCGGGTTATCGTCGGCAGGGCCTTCTCTTCCAGTTCGCCGCCCCCCAGCTGGTTTTCCTGGGCCATATAATCAGCGACTTTTGGTGCCTCCTCGCTTGCGTTATGGGCCAGAGTGACCTCGATAACCGGGTTCTGGTCGGCCTGCTTGAGGATTTCGAAACTGATGCCGAGAATAATCACGGCATGCACGGCAATAGCGATAAAGACCGTAAAGCAAAAACGGTCGCTGCTATTGATATCCGGTGCGGTGTGTTCCATGACTGGCTTCCGTTATGGGCCTCTGCCCGACTATTGGGCGGTTCTGCTAGCGCTGGCCAGCCTGGATTCGATGCAGGCCATCAGCTGGTCGCCGATATCCAGTGAGTATTGGTTATCCAACTCGCGTATACAGGTTGGGCTGGTAACGTTAATTTCGGTCAAATAGTCGCCAATGACGTCGAGGCCGACAAATAACAGTCCCGATGCTTTGAGTTTAGGTGCGACCTGGGAACAAATCCAGCGGTCGCGCTCACTAAGTTCCACGCCAACCCCGGTGCCACCAGCGGCCAGGTTGCCCCGGTTCTCTCCCACTGCGGGGACCCGGGCCAACGCAAACGGAATCGGCTCGCCATCGATCATCAGTATTCGTTTGTCACCATTGCTGATTTCGGGAATGAATTTCTGTCCCATGATCTGGCGGCGACCCTGCTCCGTCAGTGTCTCCAGGATTACGTTGACGTTAGGGTCGTCCTGACGCACGCGAAATACGGACATGCCGCCCATCCCGTCCAGCGGCTTGAAGACGACATCCCGATGTTCGTCCTTGAAGTTCCGCAGTCGCCCAATGTCGCGACTCACGAGCAGGGGCGGACAGCACTGGGGAAACTGCGTGGCAAACAGTTTTTCATTGAAATTGCGCAGGCTTTGCGGGCGGTTAACAACCAGGGCGCCGTTCAGTTCGGCATCTTCCAGAATATAGGTGGAATATAAATACTCGTTATCGAACGGCGGATCCTTGCGCATGAGTATGACGTCGAGGCCGGCGAGGGAGGCGTCCTCGCGGGGCCCGAGCTCATACCAGCGTTGCGGATCGGCAAACACCCGCAGGTCCGCCATGCGAGCCATTGCATCACCGTCCCGAAGAAACAGGTCGCTTTGCTCCATATAATGTAGCTGCCAGCCCCGCGCCTGTGCCGCAAGCAACATGGCAAGGGTGCTGTCCTTCTTGTAGTTGATGGCGTTGATGGGATCCATAACGACACCGAGTCTGATGGTCATTGGCAAAGTGTTTCCTGTGCTGGCTCAGTTTATCTGACCGCAATTCTATAGGGTTACTGCATGCGAATGAAAGTTACCCGATAAAATGCTGAAAATGAGCCGCCATATCTCACCGATTCGGCGGCTAGTGCTGGATCCGCAACCAGCAAGTGGAGAGAGTAGTAGTTTACGCCGGTCGCTGCCGCGCTTGCACTTGGGGGACTGGATTAACCCGGGAGAGTGGATGTAATCAGGAAGCGGAAGGCCGAATTTACGGGGAAAACCTTTCGCTTTAACAAGTTTCTACTATCTTTACGTTGTAACGCAAATTTTTGTTAGGGGTTGAGTGCATGAGTGACACTTTTGAGGGATTGATCGTAATGGTTGTTGACGACAGCAAAACTATTCGGCGCACGGCAGAGACGCTACTCAGAAAGGTCGGTTGTCACGTGATTACTGCCGAAGACGGCTTCGATGCTCTGGCAAAAATCGTGGATAACCGACCGGATCTGATCTTTGTCGATATCATGATGCCGCGGCTGGATGGCTACCAGGCCTGTGCGCTGATAAAAAACAACCAGCAATTCAAGAATACGCCGGTGGTAATGCTTTCCAGCAAGGACGGCCTGTTCGATAAGGCCAAGGGACGCATTGTTGGTTCGGACCAGTACCTGACCAAGCCATTCAGTAAGGAGGAGTTGCTGGGCGCCATCCGCCAGCAAACGGCTGATGAGGGGGAGACCGCGGACTTTAGCCAGTTGCACACAGTTTCAAACTTGTAATCAGACAGCATTGAGTGGGTAGCAAAATGACAAGAGTACTGATAGTGGATGATTCTCCAACCGAAACCTACGCGTTTGCCTCCATTCTGCGTGAAAACGGGCATGAGGTACTTACCGCCGAAAATGGCGCCGATGGCGTGGCAATTGCCAGGGAAGAGCAGCCGGATGTAGTGCTTATGGATATCGTCAGGCCACGCGCCAGTTGAGCAAGGCAAACGAAACCTCACACATACCAGTGATTATCGTCACTACCAAAAACCAGGAAACTGATCGTGTCTGGGGTGCTCGCCAGGGTGCCAAGGGCTATTTGGTCAAACCCGTCGAAGAGCCCGTGCTGTTATCTACGATCGACACAGTCCTGGCCGTTTAATAATTCCTGATTTCCGAGAATTAGAGGCAGTTATGTCGGCAAGAACCACTCCGTTTGGATTACTTGAGCAAATTTCAAATTCTATCGGCAACGCGGCGGTATCCCTGCCCGCTGCCCAGAAGGGCGAAGCCGAGTGGCGAGGCATTGCCTTCCGCCTTGCCGGACAGTTGTTTATCGCGCCGATGGATGAAATTGATGAAATTCTGTATGTGCCGGAGGTGACCCGGGTCCCGGGCGTCAAGAGTTGGGTAAACGGGATCGCTAATGTGCGCGGCCGGTTGTTGGCGGTGGTTGACATGGAGCAGTATTTTGATTGTAAAACAACGGCTTCAAACAAGCGCTCGCGAGTACTGGCGGTTCGCCAGGGTGATTTGTACAGCGGTTTTGTGGTCCCCGAGGTGCTGGGTATGCAAGCCTTTACCCGGGATGCCTACACGTCTTCGGTACCGGTTGCGAAGCAATTCGCGCCTTTCGTACAGGGCGGTTATGAGCGAGATGGCAAAACCTGGACTATATTCAGCATAGCGCGTTTGGTGCTGTCGCCGGAGTTTCTCCAGGTGGCGGTGTAAGTATTTAAATCGTAAATCAAAGATAAATTTTCTGATTTCATGTTTGGGAGCACAGGATGAAAACGAAAAACGTGAATGCAGGTGTGGGCAGCAACAAATCAATCCCCGGACTGATGGTTCTGCTGGTATTTGCAATCGCCGGCTTTATTACAATATTGGTTATCACCAGCACTGAGGGTGGGTACGATAAGCAATATATTCGTCATGCCGGTGAACTGCGCGTACTGTCGCAGGAAATAGCCAAGAACGCCAATGAAGCGGCAGCCGGTAAAATCGATGCCTTTGCAGCACTCAAGCAATCAGCCGCGGAATTTGAGCGACGCTGGGGCTACCTGAAAAACGGGGATGTTAACACCAGGCTGCCAGCAAGCCCCGCTCAGGTCCAGAGCGATATGGGCGGCGTGCAGGAAATCTGGAACCGCGTTAAAGTAGACTCCACCCAAATCCTCGACAGCAAGGAAGCGGTACTGAGTTTGCATGAGGTTGCGGATGCCCTGAGCCAGGCGATCCCGCAATTGCAGGCGGAGTACGATGAAGCGATCGCTATCTTGCTGGCAAAGCGTGCCGCGGCCGCGCAAGTGGCGGCAGCCCAGCGCCAGTCCTGGCTGGCGGAGCGTATCCTGAGCAATGTTAACAAGATTCTCGAAGGTGGTGAGGATGCCGTGCTCGCGGCGGATGCATTTAAGATCGATGCGGCGGAATTTAGCCGAGTCTACCGCGGTATGCTGAAAGGCGACGCCGCTCTCGGTATCAAACCGGTGCGTGACTCCGCGGTGTTGAAATTACTGACCAATATTACCGCGCCGCTGAAGGTCGTCAGTGATAGTGCCGATCGGATTATCCAGGCCTCGCCAGAACTGTTCCAGGTGCGGGAGGCCGCGGACAAGATTTCTACGGATTCTACCAACTTGCTTGCCCAGACCTCACAGCTCACCGAACACTTCCAGGTGCTGCCGCAGCAGCGCCAGATTGCCCCTTACATGGGCTATATTTGCGGCGTGCTGGCACTGGCGATTATCGGACTGCTGGGTGTCATTATCTTCCGCGATACCCGCAAGCACTTGCACGAACAATCGGATACCAACGAACGTAACCAGGCCGCAATTTTGCGCTTGCTGGATGAAATTGCCGACCTTGCTGATGGTGATCTGACCACCAGTGCGACCGTTACCGAGGACTTTACCGGCGCAATTGCAGACTCGATTAACTTTGCGATCGACCAATTGCGCAACCTGGTGGTATCGATTAATGAGAGTTCTGTGCAGGTCTCCGACGCAGCGCGCGAAACGCAGTCGACCGCGACCGCCCTCTCCGAGGCTTCAGCCAACCAGGCCCGTGAAATCACCGCTGCAACTTCCGAAATCAACTCCATTTCAAATACCATGGGGAAGGTTTCTGGAGACGCGGACGAGTCCGCGAAGGTGGCGGAACGATCAGTCGTGATCGCCAACAAGGGTGCGGGTGCGGTGCAAAATACCATTCATGGAATGGACAAGATTCGCGAGCAGATTCAAAAAACATCTAAACAAATCAAGCGCTTGGGTGAGAGCTCCCAGGAGATTGGCGATATCGTATCGTTGATCGATGATATTGCTGACCAGACCAATATCCTGTCGCTAAACGCTGCGATTCAGGCGTCGATGGCTGGTGATGCGGGACGCGGCTTCGCGGTGGTTGCCGACGAAGTACAGCGCCTTGCGGAACGTTCCAGTGCGGCAACCAAGCAGATTGAGGTGCTGGTCAAGACTATCCAGGCGGATACCAACGAAGCGGTTATCTCCATGGAACAGACCACCGCCGAGGTGGTTCAGGGAGCTCGCCTGGCGCAGGATGCGGGTGTTGCATTGGGCGAGATTGAAGAGGTGTCCAATGACCTCGCGAAATTGATTGAGCAAATATCCCACGCCGGTCAGCAGCAGTCGGAAGCGGCCAACAGGGTTTCACACACCATGAACGTGATTCAGGAAATCACCTCACAGACGTCTTCAGGCGCTATGGCGACGGCGACGTCCATTGGTGATCTGGCTGATATGGCACAGGAGATGCGAAATTCCGTAGCTGGCTTTACGTTGCCGGAGAGCGCACGGGCGATGGCGGCTGGCAATGACGATGCCATTGAGCCACGCTTTCCCACGCTCACCGCCGTTGCTGACGACAGCGGTGCGCTGGATCCGGGTGAATTCGATGGCGCAAGTGACTTGCTACAGGATGAAATTGCGCCTGTAGAGGGATTCGAAGAGCTCGATGCAGCCGGCAAAGAGCCCGCGGTTGAGGAGGAGGGTCATTACGGGATGGACGGTGATGTCGGAGACATCGCTGCGGCTGCTGACGATTCCCCTGCCGTTCCCTCAACAAAAGCGAATTTCGCAGCCGATCTGGGCGACGCCGAAGCGACCGACGATATTGCATTTGACCTCGAAATCGAAGCAGACGATTTGGCAGAGGATGAATTGGAAGCGGAGCAGGATGTTAATGCTGACCCGGTTGACAAGAGGAACATTTCCGCAGCGTAGCAGCGGTGAGCACCGCATCATTTTGATAGATGGCGGTGGCGGGATATTCACGATAATCGGGG
Source organism: uncultured Pseudomonadales bacterium (assembly GCA_947258895.1). The sequence continues at coordinate 13,496 of CAMYKE010000018.1, forward strand.
CCCAGGGCAACTAGTGGGTCCCAGCAAGAAGATGGAGTCGGTATGGGTGAGTCCCATGATTTCATGAGCCTCGATTGGGTTCATGGCGATATTGAAGATACCTTGGCAAGGGCGCAGGAAAGCCTGGAGGCTGATCTTGCGAACACATCGGATACCGACCAACTGCAGGCGTGGCTCGAAGCCATCCACCAGGTGCATGGCTCATTGCAAATGGCCGGGCTGTCCGGTGCGTTGATGCTAACCCAGGAAGTGGAGGCATTGCTGCGTGATTTGGTTGCGGGCGATGTTGATGACTCTGGCGCGGCCCATGAGGCGCTCGCACAGGCGCTGGTTCACTTGCCGCCATATTTGACGCGGGTGCAGCATGAGACGGTAGAACACCCCTTGCTACTGCTGGCACCAGCCAATCAGATTCGCAAACAGCGCGGGCAAGAAGCTATTTCCGCATTCAGCTATTTTACACCCGACCTGGGTGTGCAGCGCGCGCCTGCCGGCAGCGACGTTCGTGAGCGGTTTGAGCAGGAAGATTCCGCTGCTCTAAAAAAGGTTCGCCAGGTTTTTCAGTTTGCCCTGGTCGGCCTGATTCGTAACGAAGATGTAAATCTCAACCTGGGGCGGGTTTCAAAAGCACTCGCGCGCCTGCAGCAGTTATGCAAAGGTGCGCCAGTTAATCAGGGCTGGGAGATAGGCTCTGCGGTTATTGAAGGACTGGTCAATGGCGCGATTGAGCTTGAAAGCAGAACCATTGACCAGCTACGGCGTATCGATGTCGCCATCAAGATACTGATCGAAGCCGGCGCCGCCGGGCTCGATACGCGGCCTGATGACGACCTTCTGAAGGGACTACTGTACCAATTGGCGAAAAGCCCGGCCGGTATGCCGCGCGTGGACGCCATTAAACAGGAGTACCAGCTCGATCAGTATAACCTTGGTGCGAGCGGCGGCACCGCTACCCTTATTGCAGGACCCGACAAGCAGGCTATCGAATCGGTCGTCACCGCATTGAGCGAGGAACTGCAGCGCATCAAGGATTCCATCGACCTGTATGTGCGCAGCGAGGCCAAAGGAGATCAGGATCTCAGCGGCCTGCAGCCCGGTTTGAGCCAGATCGCGAGCACCCTGGTTTTGCTGAACCTGGAAGCACCCCGGATCATTGTTCAGGAACAGATTAGCATCCTGGCGGACCGCGACGAAGACAGCGACGAGATTGGTGATGCTGCATTACTCGGTATTGCCGAGGCGCTGCTGTATGTTGAAGCGGAACTTGATAGCCTGCTCGAAAGCGTGGCTTCGCGTTCCCATGACAGCGTCAGTGTCCACGCCAACGCAGCGACGGAGACGGTCGTTACGGAACGCCTTAAGGGTTTGCGCAAGGCCAAGGACCTGATGCACGACTTCCTTGCCAGTGATGGAGATTTCGAGTTGCTGCACCAGGTTCCGGGTGTGTTGCGCGGATCCTACGGTGGGCTATCGATTCTTGCGTTGCCAACCGTGCCGCAACTGGTCTTCGCCTGCGGGCAATATATCGAGGATGATATTATTGCCAGCGAAAAAGTCCCTGAAGGGTCGGCGATTGAAACGCTGGCGGAGGTATTGGCGACCGTAGAGTTTTACCTGGAAGGTTATATCAACAGCCATGCTTTCAACGAAAACATCCTGACGCAGGCCAAGCAGGGCATGGCGACGTTGGGTTATCCGGTTGAGCAGGTTGCGGGTATCAGCAGCGAAGACGAACATTTTGCTATGCCGGGTGAGACGATACACGAGTTCGAGCCGGGCCTCGATGGACCGGGAGAAACGCCGGCTTCAGCAGCTGCGCAGGCCGAAACTGGAAGTCCAGCCGCTGCAGGTGTCCCTCCTGAGGCGAGCGCCGTGGAATCCGCACATATTATTGACTTCGGGACCGTGCGCGCGAGTACCGGTGACGCCGAGCCGCCTGTCGTCCAGGCTGGTTGCGAACAGCAAATGGATGATTCGGAGGAAGCCAGCGAGGCGCCTTCGCAGGACGCCAAGGAATTGGCCGCCACATCCGCGGCTGTTATCGCGCCAGATGGCGCTGATGAGCCGTTCATCGATGCCGAGATACTGGAAATATTCATCGAGGAAGCCCAGGAAGTTTTCGAGCAAATTGATAGCCATTGGCCCGTCTATGCTGCTGACTTCGCTGCACAGGATGCCCTGAAAGAAGTTCGCAGGGCGTTTCACACCCTCAAGGGTAGCGGCCGAATGGTTGGTGCGGGCCCCATAGGGGAGCTTGCGTGGTCGGTCGAAAATGTGCTCAACCAGCTGCTCGAGGGAGCGATGGCACCCAATGAAGGTATTTGCGGCCTCGTCGACAAGGTAATCGGCGTGCTTCCCGAATTGCTGGAGGCTTTCAGCGCGCAGCGCGAGCCCGATCTTGATCTTGAACCACTGATGAACTGTGCCGACTCGCTCAGCAGAGGCGAGGCGGCAGAGACACCGGATCTTGACGCATTGATGCGCCGGGACGCAGCCGGAATTGGCGCGGAAGACTTCGCC
>CAMYKE010000019.1 GCA_947258895.1 uncultured Pseudomonadales bacterium
TGTAGAGGTTCCCGTTACCCTGAAAATTCGCACCGGCTGGTGCAAAAACAGTCGCCACGCCCTGGAAATTGCCCGCATTGCCGAAGCGTGTGGCATCCAGGCACTAACCATCCACGGGCGCACTCGTGCCTGTCGATTTCGCGGTGAAGCAGAGTACGACACGATCAGGCGTGTCAAACAAAAGGTCAGCATACCTGTTATAGCGAACGGAGATATCAACTCACCAGGCAAGGCGCATTTTGTATTAGACTCTACCGGCGCAGATGCGATAATGGTCGGCCGAGCTGCCCGCGGCCGGCCCTGGATATTTCGCGAAATTCAGGGGTTCCTGGACACCGGCAACAGCGCTCCCGATCTGACCGTCAACGAAATGCACGCACTGGTGATTCGGCACGTTACCGCATTACACAGTTTTTACGGTGATTTTTCCGGCATCCGGATCGCGCGCAAACACATTGGCTGGTATGCCGGCCACTTGCGCGACGGGCAACGGCTGAAGCACAGCTTTGTAACACTGGAAACTGCACAACAACAATTTGATGCGATCAACCGCTTTTTTGCCAAATTGAATGGCAATGCGTCACTCGCGGCTTAACTGGAAGCTTGGTACTTGCTTTTGAAGAACAACAATAATAACGACCCGGCCCTCACCAATATGCTCGATAGCGGAAAAACCCTGCGCGAATGCGTGCACGCAGCGATGGAGGCGTATTTTACCCATCTCGATGGCCAGCCTGCCAGTGAGTTGTATAACATGGTGATGAACGAAGTCGAGGGCGCATTGCTGGCCGAAGTTATGGAACATACGCGCGACAATCAGACCAAGGCATCTGAAATACTCGGACTGAACCGCGGTACGCTGAGAAAGAAGCTAAAGCACCACAACCTGTTATAATCCCCAAACCACACGGCGAATGGCGATGCATGCTTATGTTCATCGCCATTTCTTTTTAGTGCTGAAAGGCGGCTTCGGCTAAGGGCAATCACAATCCAAACAGAGGCTTGTAAAAATCACAATGACTGAGCAACGATCAATCCGCCGCGCGCTGATTAGCGTGTCCGACAAAACCGGTATTGTGGAATTCGCCCGCGGTCTTGCGGCGCATGGTGTCGAACTGCTATCTACCGGCGGGACGTACAAGTTGCTGGGCGACAACGGTATCGCGGTGACTGAAGTTGCGGCACATACCGGATTCCCGGAGATGATGGATGGCCGCGTCAAGACTCTGCACCCGATAATCCATGGCGGTATTCTTGGACGTCGCGGCACAGACGACGCGGTCATGGACGAACACGGAATTGCGCCGATCGACATGGTAGTCGTCAACCTGTATCCGTTCCAGGAGACCATCGCCAGGCCCGACTCTGATCTGGCGCTGGCAATAGAGAATATCGATATCGGCGGGCCAACCATGGTGCGCGCTGCGGCCAAGAACCACCGCGACGTGGCGATTCTGGTGAATACGGAAGACTATGACCGGGTGCTCGCCGAAATGGCGGATCACGATGGCAGCCTGTCTCTGGCGACACGCTTCGACCTGGCGGTACAGGCCTATGAGCACACCGCGCAATACGACGGTGCCATCGCCAATTACCTGGGCACCCTGACGGGCACGGAGCAGACCCATTTCCCACGCACCTATAACATGCAGTATCGTAAGGCACAGGATATGCGTTACGGCGAAAATCCCCATCAGCGCGCCGCATTTTACGTGGAAGACCGGCCCAGGGATGCCAGCGTGGCCACCGCCCGCCAACTCCAGGGCAAGGAGCTTTCCTATAACAACGTGGCCGATACGGATGCCGCACTGGAATGCGTAAAGCCCTTCGCCGAACCGGCCTGCGTAATCGTCAAGCACGCCAATCCCTGTGGCGTTGCGCTGGGGGGGGATATTCTCGACGCCTACAACCAGGCTTTCACGACCGACCCGACCTCCGCTTTTGGCGGCATTATCGCATTCAACCGGGCACTCGACGCGCATACGGCCAAAGCCATTATCGAACGCCAGTTTGTCGAGGTAATCATTGCACCGGCGATAGACGACGATGCGGCCGCAGTGCTTGCCGGAAAGCCCAACGTTCGGGTCCTGAATTGTGGCCAGTGGCTACCGGAGCGTGTGCCCAGCCTGGATTACAAGCGGGTAAACGGCGGTTTGCTGTTACAGGATAATGATATCGGGATGGTGAACGAAAAGCAGCTGAAGATGGTGACTCGGCGCTCGCCCAGCGAAACAGAAGTCGCCGACCTGCTGTTCGCCTGGGAGGTCGCCAAGTTCGTCAAGTCCAATGCTATCGTGTACGCGCGCGCCCAACGCACTATAGGAGTCGGGGCCGGGCAAATGAGCCGCGTCTACAGTGCTAAAATCGCCGGCATCAAGGCGGCTGACGAGGGTCTCGAGGTCAAGGGCTCGGTCATGGCGTCTGATGCATTTTTTCCCTTTCGCGACGGCATCGACGCCGCCGCCGAGGCCGGCATTACCGCAGTCATTCAACCGGGCGGCTCAATGCGTGATAACGAAGTAATCGAAGCCGCCGACGAACACGGTATGGCCATGGTATTTACCGGCATGCGTCACTTCAGGCACTAACACTCGCGCCTCTTGCCAGGGAACTGGCCATCGCCGGCGGCCGCGCCTGGCCATAAACGCTGGCACACCAGCTGAAGCCGTAAAGTATAAAGTGGACGGAGCACTAGAATGAACGTTCTTATAATTGGTTCGGGGGGCCGCGAGCACGCGCTGGCCTGGAAAGCAGCCCGGTCCGCCCGCGTGGAAACTGTCTACGTGGCACCTGGCAATGCCGGCACGGCGCTGGAACCTGCGATCCGTAATGTTGCTATCGACAGCCTGGATTTTCCTGCGCTTGCCGGCTTCGCCCGCGAAAATGGCTGCGGTCTCACGATCGTGGGCCCGGAAGCACCGCTCGTGAGCGGTATCGTCGACTATTTCGCCTCCCACAACCTGCCCTGTTTCGGCCCCTCGCGTGGCGCATCGCAGTTGGAAGGCTCCAAGGCGTTTACCAAGGATTTCCTGGCGCGTCATAGTATCCCCACCGCAGCCTACCGCAACTTCACCGATATCGAAGCGGCAACCGCCTATATCCGGGCGCAGGGCGCGCCGATCGTGGTAAAAGCCGATGGCCTGGCTGCCGGCAAGGGCGTCATTCTTGCCCGAACCGAGGAGCAGGCAATAGCGGCTGTCGAGGACATGCTGGCCGGCAATGCTTTTGGCGACGCCGGTCACCGGGTCGTCATCGAGGAATTCCTGGTTGGCGAGGAGGCCAGCTTTATCGTGATGGTCGATGGCGAGCATATTCTGCCGCTGGCCACCTCTCAGGACCATAAAGCCCGTGACAACGGGGATCTCGGACCAAATACCGGCGGCATGGGTGCCTATTCACCGGCGCCTGTAGTTACCCCGGAGATTCATGACCGCGCCATGCATGAGGTAATCATCCCCACTGTGAAAGGGATGGCGGCCGAGGGCAATCGGTACACCGGCTTCCTCTATGCGGGATTGATGATCGCAGGAGATGGCAGTCTCAAGGTACTCGAGTACAACTGCCGCTTCGGCGACCCGGAGACCCAGCCGATCATGTTGCGACTGCAATCCGACCTGGTTGAACTGTGCCTCGCGGCACTCGACGCCAGGCTGGACCAGGTCGAAGCCCGCTACGATCCCCGCGCCGCACTGGGCGTCGTGCTGGCCGCGGGCGGCTATCCCGCCAACTACCCCAAGGGAGACGTGATTAGCGGCTTGCCGGAAACGGAAAGCAGCGACGAGAAGGTATTCCACGCCGGCACCCGCATGGCGGATGGCCAGGTGGTGACCAATGGCGGCCGGGTGCTCTGTGCGACGGCCCTCGGCGATTCCGTAACCGCAGCCCAACAGAGAGCCTATGCCCTCGCGAACCGGATCCACTGGGACGGCTGTTTCTATCGCACCGATATCGGCTATCGCGCCGTCGCGCGCGAGTCAGGACCACAATCGGATTAATCCGGGCATCGCGCCAGTACGCCGATTAATCGGTGACAAACGTTACTTTTCGGGGCTTGCGCTACTTAACGCCAGGTTAAATTTCCTGCGATTTTACCGGGCAAGCTGCCCGCTAGCCGCCGAATCGGTGAGATATGGCGGCTAGCCGGGAATCAGGCCGGCTCCGCTCCGGGGCCAAGCGGCTGGCCGAAACTAAACTCGACGAAGTTTCCATCCGGGTCGCGGATCCCGCAATAGTAGCCAACCGGATACGGCTCCTGGCGTGGGTCCCACACCAGCAATCCCTCGTTTAGAGCCCTATTTGCGATAGCGTCGACCTCGGCCTGGCTGGCCAGGGCAAATCCCAGGTGTGAAAAATCCGTATCAGCCTGGCGACGCCCCGGGCCGCCAGCCAATAACACCATGATGAACTCCGTTTCCCTGCCCGCCTCGGCCAGCCACACCACTCGCGTGCCATCATCGCATCTATCGTGCACTACCCCCAGCTCTGCGTAGGAACGGTAAAAGTTCACACAGGCCTCAAGATCCTGCACATGAAGTGCGATGTGGGTCAGACTGGGTCGCATCCTGTTGCCTGAAACCTCTGGTGGCGGCGGGTTGCCAGCGCAGCCCTGGCGAGTACTACTGCAGGTTGATCCAACTGTTGAGAGATAGCAGCCGGAATCGCGTACCCTGGTAGTTCAGTACAATAAACTCGTCCACGATGCTCTCCAGTCGCAACCCGGAACCGATGGTGTCACCGGGACGGCGGCGCTGGCCATTGAGGGTAACGAATCCGGTACTCTGCTCGCTGGAGTATACATGCAATGAAAAATCGATACTGGGGATCGCCCGTTGTTTTTGCTCGGACAACTCGCTGAGCAAGGGTAACTTCCCGAGCCTGGCCTTCATCTCCAGGGCGGCATCAGCAGGTTGCGATGACTGTGCAGCGGGCGCAGCCGCAAGCCCGGTTGGCGAGGGGGCCGACGCCTGCGGCGGCAGCACCTCCCGAGCAGGCTGAGAGCCACTTAGCTGCGCAGCATACAGCGCTTTCACGTCCGCCGCTGGAGCCGACGTCTGCGGCGCCTCGACCGCTGACGCAACAATTGCCGCGGGTACGGTTGCAGCGGCCACGGGCGTAGCGACAACGACTGGAGCCACCGTAGCGGGGGACGGTTCAGTTTGCGGAGGAGGTGTTTGCTGCGCGGAGTACGCATCTAATGTTGCGGGACGCGCTGGTGGTGGCCGAGCGTCTTTCACCACCAATTCAAAGACCAGGAATGCAATCAGCAGTACCGCCACAAATCCAATTTCCACCGACCAGCGTTTCACTGCGCCCATGCGAGGCGCCGGGGACGGCGATCCGTGCACCGCACGCAGGCCTGGCACCTCCCGCCGTTCGCTACGCTCCTGATCGGCTTTATTCAGTGCATCGAGGATCAGCGACATCAGTTCGCCTCTTTGCTGGCCAGCGCGTCCGCGGCCCGGGCTTCAGCGAAGCTGGCCCGGAGGCGATTATCCAGGCCCAGCGCATCATTCAGGCGCAACAGTGTGTTTACCCCGACGATTCCATCGGCCTCCACCCCGGCGGCTTGCTGAAATAACTTCACGCGTTGTTCGAGCGCGCGGTTGTAAATATCGTCGGTGAGGGATACCTCTTCACTGTCAAGCCGGGCAAACTGGTCGGCAAGCCACACCACCATGGCACCCCCGTCCCATAACCCCACCGGTGTCCGATACGCCGCGGGCGGGGTCCAGACATACAGGAATTCGCCCGTCCACAGCTCGCCGAGCTCGGTCAGTCCCACGTCAAGATGCCCGTTTGCGGTGATCAACCGCGCCTGGCTGCCGTCAATACCCGTCACTGCCGCATAGGCTCTCATCTTCGCGGGCGTAGCCAGGGTAATTACCGCCGGTCGGTTTACGAACTTGAGTTCATCCCAGGTCCTCGCCGAGCCACGCTCGCAGCGATAAGCGGCACCGGTTAGCAAGCAGCTATTGAGATCGAGTGCTGGCGCTCCCGGCAGGCTACTGCCGAGCCCCGCCAGCGCCTGTTGTTCTTCGCGGCTCCAGGGCGCCGCGCCAGCCAATCTGGCAGCGGGCAGTTCCGGCACGACAGACCTGGCCGAATCGACGGGGTCTCCGCCGGGTAAGGATCCAGCCGCCAATAAAGGCTCTGCTGGCCCCGCGCGCACCGGAACTGCTGAAAGTTCTCCCGGCGTGGCAAGCGCTCCAACCGCGGGGGGCTGTTGCGTAGCTGTCGGCTCTTTTGCCGCGGCGGGCTCTTCTACCGCTGAGGGCACTTTTTGCGCTGAGGGCTCTTTTACCGCTGAGGGCACTTTTACCGCTGAAGGCACTTTTACCGCTAAGGGCTCTCCGGGCCGGGATACCGGCGCAGTTACTGCGGTGTTCGCGCTGAGAGCCTGTGCAGGAGGCAACACACCCGCACTCTGGAAGGGGTTAACGCCTGGTCCGATCGTTTGCCACCACAATCCGGCCCCGGCAGCAATGAAAACGACAAGACCGGCCAGGCCCGCCGCCGCGCGCCACCCGCTGGCTGTTCGCGGTTCGCCACCCAGTACCTCCGCGGCGGCCTGCCTGAATATCGGCATATCGACACTGTTTCGATTTTGCCCATACGCACCCATCAGCATGCGATCGCACAATACATTGATCAAGCGCGGCAAACCGCCGGTCTTGCGGAAGATACCCTTGACCACGGCCGCCGGGAACAGCTGCTGGCCCGCGGCCAGACCCGCTACCTGCAGGCGATGATTGATGTAGGCAGCGGTTTCCTCGAGCGACAGCGGCCTGATCTGGTAGCGAGCGGTAATACGCTGGTTGAGCTGCCGCAGCTCGGGACGCGCCAGAATTGAACTTAACTCGGGCTGGCCGACCAGCACGATCTGCAGCAACTTATCCGTGTTGGTTTCCAGGTTGGTGAGCAGGCGGATTTGCTCCAGCACGTCGAATTTCAGGTGCTGCGCCTCGTCAATCAGCAATACGGTATTGCGACCCCTGCTATGGTTCTCGAGCAGGAACCGGTGCAATTTGTCGGTCAGGATTTTAAGGGTCCGGCTGTCCTCGTCGTTGACGATACCCAATTCGTCGCAAACCGTGGCCAGCAATTCCAGGGAATCGAGCGCCGGATTGAGAACCATGGCCAGATCGATGTTGTCGGGTAATTGCTCCAGCAGGCAGCGCGTCACCGTAGTCTTGCCCGTGCCGACTTCTCCGGTCAAGAGAATAAAACCGCCACCCGCACGTACACCATACAGCAAATGCGCCAGCGCATCGCGATGATGCTGGCTCATAAACAGGTAGTGGGGGTTAGGGGCAATGGAAAAAGGTGGTTCCCGAAGCCCAAAATAGTGGCAATACATAGCTACATCAACAAGACCAAAAATTCAGCGGGAGCCTATTATGCCCAAAGTCCGCGGCCACATCCATGCTACCAGCTGCATTGCCAAACCCTTCAGCCCGGCGGCCACATGAAGTCACGCCCGCCCAGGACGTGCACATGCAGGTGAAACACGCTCTGGCCCGCCTTGGCGCCATTATTAATCGCCAGCCGAAAAGCATCTCCATAGCCTCGCTGCGAGGCAACCTGTGCCGCCACATGAAGCAGGTGACCCAGCAACGGCTCATCCTCCGGCTCGCTATCCGAAAGCATGGCAATGGCTTTCCTGGGAATCACCAGCACGTGCAGGGGAGCCTTGGGATTTACATCGTTGAAGGCCAGGCACTGGTCGTCTTCATAGACGATATCCGCACTAATTTCGCCACTGATAATTTTGGAAAAAATGGTGTCGCTCATGATTGATCGCCCGCAAGGTGGAGGGGAGCACTGATTATCTCGCGTTGGCACGCGCCGATTCAAGACCTACGCGAGACGATATTCCATTCGGAAATCGTCCATCACGAAACCGGCCCCAATATCGATGACAACGCTGTCTACAATCTTGAACCCCAGGCGCTCGTACGCTGCGATCGCATCGCGATTGTTTTTGTTCACAGTCAGCCAGATCAACCGCAGCTCGAGCTGGCGGGCCAATGCGATCATCTGTCGTATCACGTCGCTGCCAATGCCCTTGCCGCGCAGGCTGCGGGAAATATAAATCTTGCTCAGGAACAGCGCCTGTTCCAGCGCTTCCCGCAACGTAGCCGCGTAACCGGCCACAGCCCCCTCGTGCTGCACCAGGTAATAACGGTATCCGGCGTCCAGTTGCGTCCGGATCGCCGCCGGACTCTGCAAATTTGCTACCATGTAGTCGACCTGTGGCTGGCCGATCAGCGGTGGATAGCACTCGTTCCAGATCTGCGCGGCCAATTGCGCAGTGCGCTCGACCTGCGCCGGGCTTGTGACTGGTAGCAATGTAACCAACTGTCGTCATCCTGCCGGTTTATTAAAAAACCCCGGACTAGTAGTCCGCCGAGTGGATAGAGTACTAACCAAAAAACCAGTAACTCACCGTGATCGCGGCGACGATCCCCGCTGCGTCCGCGACCAGGCCACAGGCCACCGCATGACGTGCTTTTCTGATCCCCACGCTACCAAAGTACACCGCAAGCACGTAAAAGGTAGTTTCGGTGCTGCCCTGCACGACCGCGGCGACCAGCGCGGGAAAGGAATCCACGCCGTGCTGGCTCATCGTCTCCAGCATCAGGGCGCGCGAGCCACTGCCGCTCAATGGTTTCATCAATGCGGTCGGCAGCGCATCGACAAAACGGCTGTCCAGTCCCGCCGCCAGTACGACCTGCTCGATACCCCACAGGAGTCCGTCGAGCACGCCACTGGCCCGCAATACCCCGATCGCGACCAGCATGCCGACGAGGTACGGTATGATTTTTACCGCTACCCAAAGTCCCTGCCTGGCACCGCCGATAAACGCCGCATAGACATCGATGCCACGAACGTAGCCGCTGAGCAAAAACGTCATTATCACGCACAGCAGGATAAAATTACCGACCTGGGCCGACACACTGGCCATCGCGGAAGCCGGCATTTGCGAGAGGGTAAATATGAGCACGGCCAGCAGCAATGCGAAACCTCCGGCATAGTACAGCACCACGCGATCCCAGATTGGCAGCTTCTGGATAGTGGAGGTCAGCATCAACCCGGCCAAGGTAGAGGCGGTGGTCGCGAGCAGAATCGGAATGAACACCAGGGCCGGTTCCGCCGCACCCTGCTGGGCCCGGAACAGGAACACGGTAACCGGCAATAGCGTCACCGAGGAGGTATTCAATACCAGGAACAGGATCTGCGCATTGGACGCGCTATCCTTGACCGGATTCAGCTGCTGCAGGTCGCGCATCGCCTTGAGGCCGAGCGGCGTCGCCGCATTGTCCAGGCCCAGTGCATTCGCCCCCAGGTTCATGGTCACCGAACCAAGCGCGGGGTGGCCGTCGGGAATTTCCGGCATCAGGCGGCGGAACAACGGGGCCAATAGCCGGCCCAGCTTGCCAATCAGGCCCGCCTGCTCAGCGATTTTGAAGAAGCCAAGCCACAGGCACAACACGCCGATCAGCCCAATCGCAATCTCCGCACCCAGCTTGGCCATATCGAAAGTGGCATTGATCACCTGCGAGAAGATTTCGGCCTGGCCCATGAACAGCCATTGCACGAGGCTGGCAATAAACGCCAGCGCGAAAAAGGCGAACCAGATATGCGCTAGCAAACCGGGCTCCGCGCGCCCCTGTCAGGTCCGCCAGCCCGCATGCTCAGGGTTGCAGCGCCAGGTTGGTTAACAACTGGTAATAGATGCGTACCGCATTCCGGTAATCCGTAATCGACATCCGCTCATTGGTGCCATGAATGCGTCCCGCATCGCCACTGCTATAGGTGATCGGCGTAAACCGGAAGATATGCTCGGAGAGTGCGGCATAGTGCCGGGAATCGGTCGCCCCATAGAGCAGCGAGGGGGCGACAACCACGTCCGGCCGCACCTGGCGGATGGCCCTGGACAACTCCCGGTAGGCATCGGAATCGATCGGTGACACCCGCGAGGGCTCGCTCTTTATACCGTCGGTGTGTGACAGTTCAATGAGTGGATCATCGATAATCCGGGTAACCGCGGCGATCACCGAGGCGCTGGACTCACCCGGTACAATCCGGAAATTAATAGTTGCTTCAGCGGCCTGGGGTAGCACGTTTTCCTTTATCCCGG